>JBBPZF010000104.1:0-4273 GCA_038199105.1 Chitinophagales bacterium
ATGAATGCAAAAAGAACAATACAAAAAAGAACTTCCGGAAATTGAAAAACAATTTAAATTGAAAAAGTAAAACGTCTGCCAACAAGCGCATTTGTACAAGTAAGGCATACGTAATAACAATGAACTGTAGAGCGTCACCTTTTTTCACAGCTCGCACTTCAAAACTTCTTAAATTTGACTTTTTAAATTATAAAGACAATGGAAGGACGAGTTATAAATATTGACCCGGAAATTTTAGGCGGAACTCCTGTTTTTTATGGAACAAGAGTTCCTATTAAAAATTTATTTGACTATTTAGAAACCGGAGATTCTATCGAAATATTCCTTGATGATTTTGATGGGGTAAAAAAGGAACAAGTGATAAAGATTTTGGAAATGTCGCAAAAACTAATTGAAACATCAACAGGAATACTTAATGAAAATTTTGTTTGACGAATGCGTGACAAAACGGCTAAAGCCATACTTGACAGAGTTTGAAGTTTTTACCGTATCTCAAATGAAATGGAATGGAATCAAAAACGGGAAACTAATGACTTTATGCGTTGATAATGGCTTTGACTTGCTTTTGACCATTGATAAAAACCTGATGTATCAACAAAATATTGACAAATGCAAATTGACGATTGCCGTTTTAAATTCTGCAACAAGTAAGATTGAAGAACTTATTTTATTTATGCCTTCAATCAAAGCGCAAGTTGACAAACTTGAAAAATACAAGGCTTACATCATTGAAAAATAAGGCGAACGCACCACACGCATTTGCAATAGCAATGAACTTTTAAATTATAAATTTGACAACGGTAATGTCTGACCGAACTCTATTTTCCGGCCTGTATAATTGCGTATCGTTTCAGGATGTTAATGAAAAGCGGTGTTAACAATGACTGTCAAATATTTCTGATCACTAATGTTAGTCCAGGTAAAATTCTTCACAAAGAACACTTTATACTTGTTACATTTGTCATCCCTTTCAACAACTCCACTAACACGTGTTTGATTTCTTATAATAACTTCTAAAAAAATAAATTATGGTAAAGTATGCATTATTAGCCCGCGTAGAAGCCAAGCCAGGCAAAGAACAAGCAGTTGAAGATTTTTTGAAAAGTGCATTGCCACTTGCTGAAGATGAAAAAGATACCATCGAGTGGTTTGCCCTTAAAATAGGCCCTTCTACTTTTGGGATTTTTGACACCTTCAACGAGGAAAGCGGGCGGGAAGCGCATCTGTCTGGTAAGATAGCTGCGGCGCTTATGGAACATGCAGATGAATTACTCTCTCAACCACCGGTGATAGAAAAAGTGGAATTGCTTGCTGTAAAATCTGCATAGGAGACACGGCGCAAAAAATATTCAATGTTTTACTCAGCAAAATAACTCACCATGGATAATTTTTTGCATGCCTGTTTTTTATAGAGGCCTGTTCTCCAATCGTGAATACACTTCTGTATCGCCAAATCTTCCTTTAAAGAAAAAATCTTCTTTAAAATAAGCCTCTTTTATAAAGCCTGCAGATTTTAATAAGCCTGCCGATGCAATATTTTCCGGGTTAATGCGGCCTTCCACGCTATGCAAGTTCATAGTGGTGAAGCCGTATTCAAGTGTCTTTTCTATTGCTTCTTTCATGATGCCTTTTTGCCAGAAGGCAGGCAGTAGCATGTAGCCTATCTCGGCGCGGTAGTGTTCTTTTATTAACCGCCAAAAACCAATATAACCTATAAGAAAAGCAGGATCATCTTTCATGGTTATTCCCCAAACAATTCCGTCATTTGTTTCAATTGCTTCATCAACCTTTTTGTAAAATTCTTCAGCCTCCGATAGGGAGCCGGCATATTCTTTATCAATATATTTCATCACGGCATCATTTGAGCGCAGCGCTAACAATTGCTGAATATCTTCTTTACGAATTCTTCGCAGCCGCAGTCGCTCCGTATATATTTCGGGAAAAGGCGTGAAATTGACCTGGAGCATTTTTTATTTTTATTTTCAGTAAAATACATTTTATTTTTTACGGTGTAAAGTCAGGGTATAGAGAACGGTAATTTATAACTGGTGAAATCTAGCTGGTGTAAATCATTTTGAGATTTTAACAGCGGAAAATTACCGGCCATACCTAAATATCACGGCTTAGGTAAATCTGGTCTTATTTTTGACTATTCAGATAAAATTTTTGTAAACAATAACCCTAAAAAAATAAAAATGAAAAAGTTAATGAGTATTGCTTTGCTTGTATCAGGAATGATAGCAAGTACGTCCACAAAGGCGCAGGATACGGAAGACAAAAGTAAAAGGCCAAGCCCGCCGGCGCAGGTAACCCAAAAAATAACAAGCGGCGCAACTATCACCATTGACTATAGCCAGCCTTCAGTGAAAGGAAGAACGATTGGAAAAGATCTTGAGCCAATGCAGGGACAGGTGTGGCGTACCGGCGCTAACGAGGCGACTGTGTTTCAAACAGACAAAGACCTTACAATAGATGGTAAAACATTACCTGCGGGTAAGTACGGCTTGTTCACCATATTTAATGGAGAAGATGCAACTGTTATTTTCAACAAAACCTCGAAGCAATGGGGAGCTTTTAAATACAATGAAGCGGATGATGCTTTGCGTGTAAAGGCAAGCGTGGAAACTGCTTCCTCACCGTCAGAAAAAATGACTTTCACTATAAGTCCTGAAGGTAAAGTTGACCTTGCATGGGGTGAGAAGAAGATGGAATTTTCGATTGAATAAATTATTTAATTTTTTTTTAAAAAAAAAGAGGTTGCTATAGCGGTGGCCTCTTTTTTATTGTGGGAATGCGGCGAAACTTTTTAACGCTTCGCAAATTATAAACCTGGGTTAAAAAAAATATGTATAGGATTAAGTAGAATGGAGATAAAATCAGGGATATGGCGATTATAAACTTTTATGATAGCATAAATTGAATCTTATTAAAAATAGAAAACCTTAGTAGTAAACGATCAGATTTCATAAGGCTACCTTATTAGCTTATTTTAAATGGATAATCAAAGCAGAATAAGAAGGTAATAAGATTGCAAAAATTATTAAGGAATTTGTCTCCTAAGTTTAATGACCAGTTAACTCAATTTAGTTTGCGCTTTTTCCGCTAACCATAAATATCTAAGACAAAAGCACCCTTCACTATAAATTAATTCTAATACCCGCCTGTGGAATGAGCATGTCCGTGCGGGAAGTATTTTCAGTAAAAGAAACTGATCCGTCGCTTCTTATATATGGATTCGTAAGATAAGTAGAATTGGAACCGATAATGTAGGCAACTTTTAATTCAAGGCCAAGGTCGTCTCTTCCGTTTAATGGAATATCAATACCGCCGGCTGCTCCATAAGAAAAAGCCCAATGCGCCTTGGTTGAGTTGGAATAAGATGCGTTGTAATCGCTGTAATAAGTGAGGCGTTCAACGGTTACAGTTGAGAAAAATATATTCCATCCGGCTGTAACATCTACAAAGGGTTTCACTTTGCGAAACTTGCCCGGTTGAATTCGTGCGAGGGCCATCAGGGAAACAATATTGCTGGTAGCGCTTACTTTAAAATCATCGTAAAAGCCATTTATGTATCCTGAAAAATATTGAGTGGCACGGGCTTTTTCCTGTACGCCAAACTCCACACCCAACTTTACCGGCAACAACTTTCCTGTTTTGTACAAGCCGTTTATTCTTAACCCATATCCGGCATCTGGGTTTACATCTTTGTATTCACCGTGCGGTACTGCAAGTTGTGCATCTGCCGAGAGCGTGAATTTTTGTCCATAACAAATGGAGCAGGCAGCAAGTATAGAAAGTGTAAGAATATATTTCATAGATAAATTATTTTTTCAAAATGTCAGCGAAGGATTTCTATCCAAAGATAAGTTGCCCGATTATTTATTTATGAATTGCTTTTATATTTAACAACATGCGCCACTTTATTGTGTTGATTTTAAACAATTGAAAAAACAAATAAGTTATGGTAAATAAAAGTTTCAACTATGTATTCAGATTATTGCCTGGCGCCGATCTGCGGCTATCTATTGAAGATTTCGTGAAGAAAATAATCTTGAAGCTGGCTGGATGGCTTGTTGTATTGGAAGCCTCACGACTTATTCTATACGATTTGCAAATCAACCCGAAGCTGCAAGTGGAACTGGTTATTTTGAAATCTTAAATTGTAGTGGAACTGTTTCTGTACATGGATCTCATCTGCACCTAAGCATTGCCGATAGTAAAGGGAAACAATCGGAGGGCATCTTCTGTATGGTTGCAGAATTTACACTACTGC
>JBBPZF010000105.1:0-2412 GCA_038199105.1 Chitinophagales bacterium
AGAAATATCAGACAGAAAGGCTATAAAAAGCCAGCGGTCATTGAGCATTACATTGGAAATGCTTAAGCTAATATAAAATTCTTTCCCGTTTTTATGTAACGCTGTTATTTCGATTGTTTTGTTAAGAATTGCCCCTTCACTGGTTTTTAGAAAATGTTGCATTCCCTTATGATGCGCTTCCCGATATTGATGCGGTATAATTGTTTCAGCCAGGGTTTTCCCGGATATTTCTTCTTTCGTAAAACCGAAGATGGCCTCCGCCCTGGGGTTCCATTCTACAATCTGCTGGTATTCGTTTATTACTATTACAGCATCCGGCCCACTTTCAATAAAAGCCTTGAGGCGTTTTTCGCTTTCTTCTATTTTTTTCTCCACCAGCCTGCGATTAGTTATATTTTTAAAGACGCACCTGGTATAAGCGGGCTCGCCGTTACTATAGGAACAGCCTACCTGGCCTTCTCCAACAATTATTTTATTGTGCCGGGTTATAAAAGCAATCTCAACATCTTTAATTTTATTGTTGGTTATTGTATCTCTGCGAACAGCTTTGTACCTATCAATATAATCCGTGTGCAAAAAATCATACATACTGCGCCCAATTACCTCGTAAGATTCATAACCGAGAGTTATAAGCCATGCCGGATTTACAAGTATAATGGAGCCATCTATATTCAAAAAATAGATTAGGTCACTGGTGTTTTCAAACAAGTCGCGAAAGTGATTATCAAGCTTGATATCGCTCATATATTTATTTATTTCACTCACCTTGGCCAAGAGTGACGCACAGCCGAAGCGAAGCTTTCTTGTGCCTTTAAGTGTTGGACTTTTTATTCAATTAATGTGTGAATATAATATAAGTCCGCTGATTCGGATTTACATTAGATAAATCTACTGCTACTTTATTTAATTGTACAGAATAAATTTGGTTTATACAGTGACATTGCGACTAGCGCGGTGGCACATCAAATGGGGGCTGGATACTTATCCATATTACTGACATTCGCAACTCGGGGGCAGGCTGTTTTACCATTTATTGATGGTGATCCAAAGTCACAGAGACATGACCGGAGAGGAAAATTATTTAGAAGTGTTGGAAAGCCAGCGACAGTTTTTAGCAGGGTTAAATAAAGATCCTGAAATAGATGCAGCTTATATCCGCTGGCAGATCAACCAGATTGATATAGAAGAAAAGCCGATCAACCAGCTTTAATGATTAATAGTAATTTTAAAAGCGTCATATAATAACGTGCAAGCCAGAATGGGATTGGGAATTCAGTGCGAATACTCACATTTAAAAACGTTAGCTTTAATTCTTCCAAATAATAAATGCTTTTATATGATACGTCTGATATTGATTCCCTTGGCTCTATTGTTATTTCCGGTGAAATCCATTAATGCAAAAAGAGAGACACGAATCATCATGGCAGTTTTTGCACACCCTGATGATGAAATTACCATTAGCCCGCTATTGGCTAAATATGCACGCATGGGCGCTAAGGTGTACCTCGTTATTGCGACTAAAGGTGAAAAGGGGACAAGAGAACATGCAGGTATTGCCGCAGGTGATGCGCTTGCGGATGCAAGACGAAAAGAAGCGAAGTGTGCATGTGCAGCACTTGGTATTTACCCGCCAATCCTGCTGGGTTTAAATGATGGTGAGTTGGATGTAGATTTTACAGCGGCGCCACTACATGCAAAACTCGACAGTGTTTTTAAACTGTACCAACCAGATGTTTTGCTCACCTGGGGCCCCGACGGTGGTTATGGCCATATGGACCACCGGCTTGTACATGATGTGGTCACAGAACTTTTCCAGGCAAATGATCACGCGAGGCCTTCATCGTTATATTATACCGGTGTTCCAAAGGAAATTCTTAAAAACCTCGCAGAGCTTAAAACTGAATCCGGCATTTTTCTTCAAAAAGGATGGTTGCCGGTAAAGGAGAAATACCTGACAGCCCGTATCCCAATTTCTTTTGAAGATTTACAGAAAGGCGAAAAGGCGATGCGTTGTCATGCATCGCAGTATTCATCTGCGGAAATGGATGAAGTAATCACCTGGATGCGGCTTACAAAAGACACTATGTATTTGCGTCCTTTTTTGCCGACAATGCATGTGCAGCATACTTTATATTGATTACATGTAAGAACCCATAAATCTCAATAGAATAATTTGATAACGATGATGTCTGGGTTAGAAGAGGCTTGAGGACATAATTTATTTGAGTTGTTTGATAAATTGTGTAAGTTTTTCACGTCAAACTTGCCTGTAAAAAAGATTGGCTTTATAGTTGTTTTCTTTTCATCAAACTAAATACAATAATTATATGTCAAGTGAAAAAGCAATATTAGCCGGTGGCTGTTTTTGGGGAGTAGAAGAATTGATAAGAGAGCTTCCCGGTGTTACATCAA
>JBBPZF010000106.1:0-10075 GCA_038199105.1 Chitinophagales bacterium
ACGGCTTATTTTAGCAGAGCAGGTTTATCGCGCCTGTACAATCATCCGTAATGAAAAATATCACCATTCTTAGTTTAATCAGTATGTTTGAAGCCTTTTAAATTTTATAGATGCCCACAACTATTACTATTACTTTAATTATAATAATTATCACGGTTATTGTTTCTATCGCCGGTTTTCGAAGTGACAAAGTAATTGATGATCTTATTTTTTATCCGCCTGCAGTTACCCAGAGAAAACAGTACTATCGTTTTATTACTTGCGGATTTATTCACGCTGATATTGGCCACTTGTTTTTCAATATGTATGCTTTTTACCTTTTCGGAAATATTACCGAGGAAATATTTTTAGGAATTTTTGGAGATGCTGGTAAGCTCTTATATATCGCCTTATATGTGCTGGCACTGATCGCGTGCCTCATTCCGAGTTTTTTAAAAAACAGGAATAATCCTAACTATAGGAGCCTTGGAGCTTCCGGCGCAGTGTCGGCAGTTGTTTTTGCATACATCATGTTTAACCCTTTGGCCGGTGTCGGATTGATATTTATACCCGTCTTTATTCCGGGTTTTTTATTTGGAATTATCTATTTGGTGGTCTCTTATTTATTGGATAAAAAAGGCGGTGGGAGAATCAATCATTCAGCTCATATTTGGGGAGCGCTTTTTGGAATCATATTCATTATTGTCGCGAGTAAACTATTCTCAACTTACCCGGTGCTCGAGCATTTTATTGATGCAGTTAAACACCTTGACCCCAGCAAAATATTCACAACTCATTAAAGTGAATTTTAATCAGCCGGGTTGAATTGCTGATAACTTTGAACCGGTCATCGATCCTTCTTCCCACAACCCAAATAATTTTTTTATTACTTTCGATAATCCAAATTTTTTCCTTCTCTACTATAGATAATTTTTGATCAATAAAAAATTTGCCAAGCTTCTTTTTTGCAGGTGTACCCGATGTCTTTTTCATTCCTAAAGGATAAAAATAATCTCCTCTTTTCCATTTTCTTAATAGTAAAGGGAAAGTGATTTTATCTGCATCCAGCAAGGCTATTGAGCTGTGGGCAGTAATTTCAATTTTTTCTGCAGTTGTCTTTTCAAATTTCAATATACCATCTTCAAATTTGACTTCTTTCTCATTTTCTTCTATTAAAATATTGGAAGCTGTCATTGTATTATGCGGCGCAATTATTATCCAATTCCTGTTCTTTATTATTTTATGTGTTGCAGAGGATATATATTTTCCGCTCTCACTATCAAGCAGTTTCTTTGCTTCATCAGCCTGATGAGCAGTGAAACCAAACTCTTTTATTATCTCATACAAAACAGTTGATAAAGCTTTAATCTTTTTTAATTTCAAAACGGGAGTATGTATTTCGTTTCCTTTATTTTCTATTAATTTTTTTGTATACTGCCTGATAATTTGCCGGTAGAGCTCATCAATTTCACCAAACCTTTCAATATTATTTATAAGATTTTCTTCTACCCCGGGAAATACTTTTTGCAAAGAAGGAATTAATTGATTGCGAAAATAATTGCGTGTATACTTATCCGATAGGTTGGAGGAATCTTCCACAAAACGCAAATTATTTTCACTGGCAAAATTTAATAAGTCTTCTTTTTTTGCAAATAATAATGGGCGGATAATTTTACCCTGCCTTGGCTGTATGGCTCTTAAACCTGCTACACCAGTACCCTTGAAGAAATTCATTAATAGTGTTTCAATGTTATCATTAGCATGATGAGCTGTGAGTAAATATGTGGGATGTGCGACGTGCGATGTACGATTTAGTTTATTTTTATTAAGCACCCCGCCGTCTATTGTCAGTTGAAGATTATCACTTTCTTTTCTCAATTTTTCAAACCATTCATATCTTAATTCACGTGCAGCAACTTGTATTGAAACTTTGTTTTGCTCCGCAAATTTTTCAGTATCAAATTTTTTTATAAAAACCTGTACGCCATATTTTTCGCCAAGTGATTTTACAAACGTTTCATCCCGCTCACTCTCCTCTCCTCTTAGCTGAAAATTGCAATGCGCAATTTTGAAATTAAACCCTGCTATTTTACACAACTCGCAGAGTACAACAGAATCAACGCCGCCACTCACGGCCAAGATCAGGTGATCTTTATAACCAAAAAGCTGTTGCTTTTTTATGTAAGATTTAAATTTCGCAGCAAGGCTCATGCAATGGTTGTTTGAAAAGATTATTCAGGTTCAATATCTTCAAATGCAGCCTGCAATTCATTATAGGTGTGCTGATCGCCTGCTTTCCTTGATTCCTCCATTCCTCTTTCATACACTCTTATTGCCTTTGGAATATCATCAAGCCTTTCATATAATTTACCCAAATGGTAATAAGAGCCAATGTAGGTGGGCTCTCTTTTCAATATATCGTTAAACAAACTTCTCGCTTCAGTATCATTGCCCACTTTTATATATTCGAGTGCAAGCGCATGTTGCAAAAAACTATCTTTTTGAGCCGTTTTCATGTACTCTTTAAGCTTCTCTATTCTATCCATCAAATAATTTTTTACTTTTTTTTCTTCTATCTTCGCTCCTCTTAAAAAAGACGTAATGAAGATACTTGTTTGCATTAGCAAAACCCCCGATACAACGGCAAAAATAGCCTTCACTGATAACAATACGAAATTTGCAGAAGCAGGCGTACAGTTCATTTTAAATCCTTACGATGAATGGTACGCACTCGTAAGAGCTATCGAATTAAAGGAGGCTGATCCATCCACAATTATTCATTTAATAAATGTGGGCACAGCGGATGCAGACCCGATCATAAGAAAAGCCCTGGCGCTCGGAGGCGATGAAGCATACCGTGTAAACAGTGACAGCCGCGACAGTTTCTATATTGCATCACAGATTGCGGAAATAGCGAAGCAAAATAATTATGACCTGGTTTTTACAGGAAAGGAAACAATTGACTACAATGGCTCATCACTCGGTGGAATGATTGCTGAACTTTTACAGATGCCCTACATTTCCCAGGCTACAAAATTTACGCTTAACGGAACTTCGGCTACGGTTAACCGTGAGATTGAGGGTGGCGAAGAAGTGGATGAAGTAAATTTGCCGGTAGTAGTTAGCTGCCAAAAAGGAATGGCTGAACAAAGAATCCCGAACATGCGTGGTATCATGGGCGCAAGAACAAAACCTTTAAAAGTTTCCGAACCCGTGCAGGCAGAGGAGTTGACGGCTATCGAATCATTTGAACTACCGCCGGCAAAGAAAGGCGTAAAGTTAGTTCCGGCAGACCAACCGGAAGAATTGGTGAGATTGCTTCACGAAGAAGCGAAAGTGTTTTAGATCTCTAACCCACCCCTAGCCCCTAAGGGGAATGAGGAGACCCCTAGCCCCTAAAGGGGAATGAAGAGCACAGTTCTTAATTTTTAATTCTTAATTCTTAATTTAAAATGAGTGTATTAATATTTTTAGATCAGTCGGACGGGCATATAAAAAAGAGTTCTTTTGAATCCGCCTCTTATGGAGCAAAAGTTGCCGAACTGATGGGAACATCAGCGAACGGCATATTATTAGGAACAGTTAATGATGACCTGGCTGGACTTGGTAAATATGGTTTGAAAAAAATCTATTCAGTAAAAAATGAAGCGCTGAATAATTTTGATGATGAAGTTTTCACCCATTTGTTAGCAGAAGCTGTAAAAAATGTGGGAGCTGATGTTATCATTTTTTCAAACAATTTTAATGGCAAAGCCCTAGCTCCGCGATTATCAGTAAGCTTAAAAGCGGGGCTTGTTTCAGGCGCAGTAGCGTTGCCCGAAATAAGCAATGGTTTTGTTGTAAAGAAAAATGTTTTTAGTGGAAAAGCTTTTGCCAATGTTTCAATAAAATCTACGATAAAGATAATTTCTCTAAATGCGAATGCCTATAAAGTAACCGAAGGTGAGGGAACCGCTGATGTTAGCGATTTAAATATTGCAATTCCTCAAGGCCGTGTGAAAGTGAAAGAAGTAAATAAAGTGGAGGGCGAAATTCCACTTTCTGAAGCTGAAATAGTAGTAAGTGGCGGACGCGGATTGAAGGGGCCTGAAAACTGGGCATTTGTAACTGACTTGGCAAAAGCGCTTGGGGCCGCGACAGCCTGCAGCCGCCCTGTAAGCGACAGCGACTGGCGTCCGCACCATGAACACGTAGGGCAAACGGGATTGACAATTGCTCCTAATTTATATATTGCCATTGGCATTTCAGGCGCCATTCAACACCTTGCCGGGGTAAATCGCAGCAAGACAATTGTGGTGATTAATAAAGACCCTGAAGCGCCGTTTTTTAAAGCGGCAGATTACGGCATAGTGGGCGATGCATTTGAAGTTGTTCCAAAAATTACTGAAGCGGTAAAGAAATTAAAAGGATAACTTTTTGTTTCAGCTATATGACTGCTAACAATAGTTGTTCAACTATTTTACAAAGCTTTTCATTCAATGAAAGGCTTTAATTTTTATATATTTGCCCAATATCAAAAAATCATTAAAACAGAGAGATTGGTATGAAGAAAATAGAACTGGAAATTGTAGCCCTGTCTCATAGTATTACACAAACGCATTCGTATGCTGTTGTTCTTGGCGAAGTGAATGGCCTGAGGCGCCTTCCAATTGTGATAGGTGGCTTTGAAGCACAAGCAATAGCTGTGGCACTTGAGCGCATGCAGCCCAGCAGGCCTCTTACGCATGACCTGATGAAAAATTTCATGCTGGCTTTTAATATTGAACTTCATGAAATAATAATTAATGATCTACAGGAAGGAATATTTTATTCAAAATTGGTTTGCTCTACAGATCACGACACCGTAGAAATTGACTCAAGAACTTCTGACGCTGTTGCCTTAGCGGTGCGGTTTGGCTGCCCCATTTACACTTATGATAATATATTAGACAGCGCCGGTATTTTAATGGAAGAAGATGATAAGAAGAAAAAAGTAGTCGTTTCTCATACAGATGCCGCTAGTGATGACTTAAAAAAGTTATCCATAGCTGACCTTGAAAATTTATTAAAAGAAGTATTAGAACAGGAAGATTATATAAAAGCCGCTTCCATACGGGATGAAATTCAAGGAAGAAAAAAAGGATAATCTTCTACTTTTACAATAAGTCTTTTTTATAAATTATTACCATTCGTTTATTTTTCTTCCGGGATTATGATAGCTTTTCCAAATTGTAAAATAAACCTGGGACTTAATATTCTCGCCCGGATGGAAAATGGATTCCATGAACTGGAAACAGTTTTTTACCCCGTAAATATTCATGATGCGCTGGAGATTCTTCCGGCGAAAATTCTTGAGACAGAATTAACGGTTACCGGGTTGCCCACGGGCGATCCTGGAAATAACATTTGTTTGAAAGCCTATCATCTTATAAGAAAAGACTATCCCCAACTACCGGAACTCAGCATACATCTTCACAAAGCAATTCCACTTGGCGCTGGCCTGGGTGGAGGTTCCGCTGATGGTGCGGCAATGCTACAGCTAATCAATAAAGAGTTTACTCTCAACATTAGCAAAGATCAACTTTTCGGTTACGCGTTCATGTTAGGTAGTGACTGTCCCTTTTTTATATTGAATAAACCCTGTCTTGCTGCCGGGCGGGGAGAAAAATTGACGCCCTTGCCAGTCTCCCTTTCAGGATATAAGCTTGTGATAATAAATCCAGGAATTCACCTCGGCACGGCTGAGGCATATAAAAATATAACACCTGCAATTCCTCGTAAAAGAATCAGTGAAATTATAAGCCAGCCAATTGCCACCTGGAAAGTTGAATTAAAAAATGATTTTGAAAAACAAATCTTTGAGAAGTATCCTTCTATAAAAAAAATTAAAGAGCAGCTATACGAAGAAGGTGCGATATATGCTTCAATGTCAGGGAGTGGAAGCACGGTGTATGGAATCTTTAAGAACGATATTAATCCTGGCGTTCTATCAGGTACTGATTATTTTTATAAAATAATTGAAGCTACCTAAACCTTGCGACCGTTTGCTTTGTGAGGGGATGCGCTATCTTTTTGTAAAGCAAAGCACAAAAATAGAACGATCTACAGATATGGATACGATTAAGCATGGCCTGGGTTGGCAGCTATACGAATGGGCTGAATATTTCGTAAATAAATGCCATGCCAATAAGCACTATTGTAAAAGGAGGGAGAAAAAATACCTGCATCCGGATGAGATACTTGCCTACATGAAATTCTTTCACCTGAAATAAGTGTTGCTATAAAAATAATTTGCATCGGTAAAAAAATATATCTTTGCCGCATTGAAAAATAGCACATACATATTACACTTCCTTCAGTTAAATCTTGATTTCCTCGATCACAGGTTTTAACGATATCGCTCCTTTCTCATCAATTTTTCAATCAATTTTTTTAATCTTTTTTTATGCCAACTCAATCTATAAGTTCGCTTAGTAATAATTTTATAGCGCTCGAAAATGAATACGGAGCCCACAATTATCATCCATTACCGGTAGTGCTTCAAAAAGGAAAGGGAATTTTTGTGTGGGATGTTGAAGGAAAAAAATACTATGATTTTTTAAGCGCCTACTCCGCTGTAAACCAGGGCCATTGCCACCCAAAAATTATTAAGGCATTGACTGACCAGGCGCAAATGTTAACCCTTACCAGCAGGGCATTTTATAGTGAGGCCCTTGCATTATTCACTCAATATATCACCAGCTATTTTGGTTATGAAAAAGTTTTGCCAATGAACACCGGAGCAGAAGCAGTGGAAACAGCATTGAAGCTTTGCAGGCATTGGGCTTACGCAGTAAAAAAGATCCCCCAAAACAAGGCAAAAATTATTGTCTGCAGCGGCAATTTTCATGGACGCACTTTAGGCATTATTTCTTTCAGCACTGATCCTACTGCGAAAAAAGATTTCGGGCCATATCTGCCGGGCTTCATCGTAATTCCATATAACGATCTTCCGGCATTGGCAGAAGCTCTCAGGGATAAGGATGTCGCCGGATTTTTAGTGGAACCGATACAAGGTGAAGCCGGTGTAATTCTTCCCGATGAAAATTATTTATCCAAAGCGAAACAGTATTGTAAAGATGCTGACGTTTTATTTATTGCAGATGAAATACAGACGGGCCTTTGCCGCACAGGTAAAATGCTTACATGCGATCATGAAAATGTACGGCCCGATATTTTGATTTTAGGTAAAGCATTAAGCGGAGGCACAATACCGATAAGCGCCGTTCTTGCCGATAATGAAATTATGCTTACCATAAAACCGGGTGAACATGGAAGCACCTACGGTGGAAACCCGCTGGCATGTAAAGTGGCGATAGCAGCATTAGAAGTTTTGAAAGAAGAAAACATGGCGGAAAATGCAGAAAGAATGGGTGAGCTTTTTAGAGAAGAATTAGGCAAAATTAATTCTCCATACATATCAGACATAAGAGGAAAAGGACTGTTGAATGCCATAAGTATTAATCATACTGACGATGATGCAGCCTGGAAACTATGTATTGAATTAAAAGAAAATGGCCTGCTAGCGAAACCTACCCATGGTGATAAAATCCGCTTCTCGCCTCCCCTGATCATCACAGAGGATGCGGTTAGAGATTGTGCCGGCATTATTGAAAAAAGCCTGAGCGTTTTGGATTAGATTTTATTTTAAATCACTAGCCCCAAATACCAAAGGAAGTAGGTCTGCGGCGTTTTCTATCACCTGCACTTTACCTTCCATGCCACTTAAAATTATTTTTATCGGGTTTTTAGTTCGTTGCTGAAACTCAGTAAATGATTGCCTACAAATACCGCAGGGACTTACCGGCCTGTCACTTTTTCCCTTTAAATTATTATAAGCGACGGCAACAGTTTCAATCCCAATACCCGGATACTGAGATGATGCAACCGAGAGCAAAACTCTTTCAGCACAAATGCCCGCCGGGTAAGATGCGTTCTCCTGGTTGGTGCCCGTTACTACTTCTCCGTTTATTAACCTTGCGGCTGCGCCAACATGAAAATTAGAATACGGCGCATACGCAAACTGCGTAACTGAACGTGCTTCGGTTAGTAAAAATAAATCGGCCTGGTTTAGTTCATCGCCTGACTCATATATTGAAATAGTAAAATTGTATTCCTGCCTTTCCATACTTATCTGTTTATACGTTTAACCAAGCTCTTAAAATATGAAACAATATTTAAATAAAGGGTAAAAGTTTTCATTTTTTCTTTGTAAAAAAGGTCGCTGCAAATTTTACTTACCTGACATGGGCAGGAAATTTTTTAAAACCTTTTATAAAAAAACACTTTTCTGTTACGAACAAAATCGTATATTGCTTACGAATAAAGTCGTAACCATGAACCTACGTAAAAATAGCAAGCCTACAGAAAGTGAGTTAGAGATCCTTCAAATCCTTTGGGAGCAAGAGTCTTCTACAGTGCGTGATGTGCACGAAGTACTTTCAAAAACTAAGGAAACCGGCTACACTACTACCTTGAAGCTCATGCAAATAATGTTTGAGAAAAAACTCGTAACGAGGGATGATAGTGCAAAAACCCATGTGTACCAGGCGGCAGTAAGCCGCCAGAAAACCCAGAAACAATTTTTAGATAAAATGATCAATGGCTTGTTTTCAGGCTCTTCGACACAGTTGGTATTGCAGGCCCTCGGCAACCAGAAAGCATCGAAGAACGAACTTGAAGAGATTCAAAAATATCTTGATGACTTAAAAAAACAGTAAAATGGATTTGGCAACATTACAAAATTCCGTATTCCTGTATGCGCTTGGCAGCGCCATTTTAAGCAGTTTGTGGCAAGCGTTTATTTTATGGTGCTTATATGAAACAATAAATCTTTTTTACAAAACCGCTACGTCAGGTTTTAAAAATAAGCTTAGCACTTTGCTCATGTTCACTGCGTTTGCATGGTTCATAAGCAGCTTTATTTCAAGATTTTCTCCCGACGCAAGAGAAATAAGTTCTGCCTCATCTGCTGTAGCAGCGGGCGTTTCACTACAACAAGGCCCATTAAATGAATCTATGGTGCAACGCATTTTTTCTTACGGTGAAGGTGTGATACCTTATTTATCTGTTTCTTATATATTTCTTCTTATCTTTTTGATGATAAAGCTTTTTACTGCTTACAGGTATGTTTATTTTATAGCTAATAAAAGACTAATCATACCACCGTTGATGTTGCAGGATTTTGCATCCAAAGTTGCTATCAGAATGAAAATTGTAAAGAATATTAAGGTATGGCTTTCTGATCATGTAGATGTGCCGGCAACGATAGGATTTATAAAACCAGTCATTCTTATTCCCGTGGCATCGGTTAACAATTTATCTTCCGATCAATTGGAAGCAATCATTCTTCACGAATTGTCTCACATAAAAAGAAACGATTACCTGGTTAATCTTTTTATATCTGTAATAGAAACTATACTTTTTTTCAACCCATTTATCTTATTACTTTCAAAGGCTTTGAAGAGAGAAAGAGAAAATTGCTGCGATGATTTTGTAATTCAATACCGGTACGATCCCCACTCCTATGCTTCCGCTTTACTAAGCCTGGAGCAATCAAGAAGAAGTAATTTACAATTGTCTGTTGCCGCAGTATCAGGTAAAAAACAATTGTTGATGCGGATCAAAAGAATCACTAATAATAAGGTGGCGACCAATCAATTCAACTACGGTCAAAAGTTATTTGCTTTACTAATGATAACCGGGATTATCTTCTGTATCGGATGGCTTTCCCCACAAGAGAAAAACAAACACGGCATTAAGCAAGAAGCAAAAACATTGGAAAAAAATATTAGCATCACGAAAGTTTTGCAGGATAAAAAAGACGAGCTGGTTGAGTTACCGGATTTTCAAGCGGCAGTTAAGCCTCACAAGGCTCCGCAGGCAAAGGATTTAAAATCATCTATCGATATATTTAAAAGTGACGATCCCCAACCGAAATTGCATGCAGATAATGATGTAGCATCTTTTGAATGGAACGATTTTGAAAAAAACACACTCAAACTCAGCGAGCAGGCTCTTAAAAATTCCAGGCTATTTAATATTCAGAAAACAAAATTTGCACCTTTTAAAGCTATTC
>JBBPZF010000107.1:0-8517 GCA_038199105.1 Chitinophagales bacterium
CAAATTGTATATTTTTCCATACCTGCTGTAAAGGGCGTAGAATTTGGGGCGGGTTTTGCTGCCGCAAGAATGTATGGCAGTGAGCATAATGATGCCTTATTAGATGAAACAGGCAAAACAAAAACAAATCATGCCGGTGGCATTGTTGGAGGCATTACCAATGGCAACGAAATTGTATTTCGCATCGCGGTGAAGCCTACTTCATCCACGCCAAAAGAACAGCAAACACTCAACGTAGAAAGCGGAAACATAGAAGCCTTTTCAGTAAAAGGCAGGCACGACCTGTGTATCGCTTTAAGGGTACCAGTTGTATTGGAAGCCGTAACTGCTGTAGTACTCGCCGACCTGCTGATGATTTATAAGATGATGAATAATAAGTAATTATTATTCGGGCAAATGCACATCTTCAATAAAAAAGAATTCAACAGGCTCGCCTTTTTGTAACGTTATTGAAAGGATATCAAATTGTATATTTTTCCATACAGGGTTTTGATAGCAAAATTCTTCTGAGGCGTTAATCAAGTTTGTCAGTTTCTTTTTGGTAACATCATCTTCAGGGTAACCAAACTTTCTTGTTCGCCTTGTTTTTATTTCGATAAAATGCAGCACATTATTTAAAGAAGCGATTACGTCCACCTCCCAATGGCTGTGCCGCCAGTTTTGATGGAGGATAACGAAGCCTTTTTCGAGGAGCCAGGTAATTGCCATTTTTTCTCCGAGGGCGCCGGTTGAATTGTGGTGAGCCATGATTACAATATAAGATATAGTTTAAAGAAAAATGTGCATGTTGACTAAGAAGCTGGTTGGGGTATTTGTTTTTATGTAACACGCTTTTGTACGTTGTGGTTCTGCAAAGAAGGCATGTCTTGATTATGTTTAAGGCATTTTTTTCGGGCAGTGAGAAAGCACAAAGATTCTGTGTTTAAATCCAAAAATATTTATTTAATGTTGATTTTTAAAGCGGCTTTATGTCAGCTCTTTTAGGATGCAACTTTATATTGCCTTCTAATTTTATGCCGTCTGCAATATTTCTTCTATCTGAACCAAATATTCTTTGTCAAATTTTTCTATTTTTTTAAATACTGTGTAAGACATTTCCAACAACTTCTCTGCACAATAGCCACACCCTTCATTTTAATTCCATGCTTGCCCATTGCCCTGGCAAATATAGCTTTGTACCTTTCGTTGTGCCTGATAGCTGTTAGTGCCGGTATATGCATTGCCTTTCTTAAAAAGCGGTTTCCTCTCTTTCACTTTTGTCAGAATTAGCTGCAATGTGGGTTAAAGAAATAATTTTCTAGCGCAGGTTTTATAAAGTTTTAACGTCCTATAAGCCTAACCAAAAAAAAATAAAGTATAATAGGGTTATGCAGATCATAATAATTTTGGTTACAGGTTTGTACAATATTATTCCCCCCTTTATTTTAAACACCTGATTTACTTTTTAACTGGCATGGTTTAAACCGGGCTTCAACAAAATCGTTTAGTAAATGTTGCATTTGTAATTTTAAAATATAAGCACATTCATTATTCTTATTCTTAACAGGCAATTATTTAGCACCTGATGAAATACATACTTCTACCATTTTTTCTTTATTTTTTCTCTCTTACTGCACAGGCTCAGGTTGACCGCGAGCCGCTTCCTGAAAACAATGCCGGTATTTTGCATGTCAATACAGCCAACAGGGTTTACGGCAAAGCGCTGGATCTACAGGCAAAAAGGCCCGTAGTAGCGGCTTCTGTGCAATTGATGACGCGTGTTCATGATAGTGGAAGTTCTTTAATTAAAGACTCTGTTATTGCAGCCATGTTAAGTCAGGCCAATGGAGACTTTAATTTTGAACATGTGCCGGCTGTTGACAGTTTGCATATAATAATTTCTGCCGTAGGCTATAGCCCTTATTCTTATCGTTTTTCTTTTGCCAGATCATCTTCTGTTGCCGTTAATACAAACGCTATTGAAAAGGATCTCGGCAATGTAACTATGGCGCATATATCAGAAAGGCTCGATGAAGTAAAGATTGTATTAGACAAGCCGGCTTTGCAAATGGGCATTGATAAAAAGATTTATGATGTTGACAAAAGCATCACATCGAAAGGCGGGACGGCTATTGATGTAATGAAAAATATTCCTTCTGTATCTGTGGATGTGGATGGAAATATAGAATTGAGAAATTCTTCGCCAACAATATTTATTGATGGAAGGCCAACCATTTTAACGCTTGACCAGATACCGTCTGATAACATTGATCGCATTGAGCTTATCACAAATCCTTCAGCAAAGTATGATGCATCCAGTACGGGAGGTATTATAAATATCATTTTGAAGAAAAATAAGCGAACAGGGATTAACGGGCTCTTATCAATATCTGCTGGTACGCAGGATATTTTATCAGGAAATGCCAACCTGAATTTACGGCAGGGAAAGCTTAACTTCTTTCTCACCGGAAATTACAATCAATCCGGTGGAAAATCCGATAGCAAAAGTTTCAGGCAAAATAAATTCAATGGCATTGTAGAAAATTACTTCAACCAAAATTCTACGAATGAGCGCACACGAAAATTCACTTCTGCGAGATTTGGCTTTGATTATTTTATTGACAATAGAAATACATTAACGCTTTCTCAGGGCTTTGTGCAGGGGCGCTTTACCAGCGATGAAAAGCAAAAGCAGGAATATTTAAATAGCGACAAAGAAATGGAACGATATGGCAACAGGACGTCTGACAGTCGCTTCCAGTTTAACAAGTACAATACACAAGGAAATTTGACGCATAAATTTCCAACAGAAGGTAAAGAATTAGATGCGAGTGTGGATGTTAGCTATGGAGACGTGAAAAACAACGCTAACATATTGAACACATTTTATTTAACTGATGGCTCTTTATATAATGACCCCAACGTAGTAAGAAATGACGGGGCAAATAACAATAACCAGGTAACCGCAAAGATCGATTTTGTAAATCCGCTGAAGAAAGATAATAAAATTGAAACGGGCCTGCGTAGTTATATCAATAATTACAACAGCACATTTAATTCATTTGCGCTAATAAACGGCGCCGAAATAAAATTGCCCCTCAGCAACAATTATAAATACACCGAGATGGTACATGCTGCTTACTTTACCTATACCGGTAAGATAAAAAGCATCGGTTACCAGGCTGGCTTGCGGGGTGAATATTCCAAATTTGCGGGAACGCTTATTGACAGCGGCAGAACATTCGGCTATGAATATCCTGATAAGATCAGGAACATTTGGGATGCATTATTTCCCAGTCTTTATCTTTCTAAAAAATTAAATGACGATGAAGAAATACAATTAAATTATTCGAGAAGAGTGCACAGGCCAAATTTTTGGCAATTGAATCCTTTCATCGACATTAATGATCCGCTGAACATTCAGCAGGGAAACCCGGAGTTAAAACCTGAGTTTACGAACTCGATGGAATTCAATTACAGCAAGACATTTAAAGACCGGAGTAATTTTCTTGGTGTGCTCTACTATCGCAATACACAACAGGATATCACGAGATACAGTGACACGATAACTGACGCACAGTTTCAGCAATTGAATAATGCGGCAGTAGATCCGAATGCGATTTTAAATACTTTTATAAATGCGCAAAGCACTAACAGGCTTGGCCTGGAGCTTACGCTTCAGCAAAAGTTTAGTAAGAATTTTGACATTACGCCTTCGGTGAGCATTGGCTATCGCAACGTAAAAGCAAACGTAAGCCAGCAGAAGATAAGCAATGAGGGATTTAACTGGAGCACGAAATTTACAGCTAATTATAAAATTGAAGCAAGCGATCGGTCGGTTTTTAATAACCTTAGTTTCCAGGCGACAGGCGGGTACGAATCTCCGCGTGTAATACCGCAAGGAAAAAGGCTGGAGCAATTTGATTCTGATCTTGCCCTGAGAAAAGATCTCTTTGAAGATAAAAAGGGCTCACTTACTTTCAGTGTGAATGACATTTTTAATACGCACAGGTATGGCGTAATTTACGACACGGAAAATTTCTACCAGGAGTCTTACAATCGCCGCAGTGTAAGAAGGTTCCGCCTCACCTTTAGCTACAAATTTGGAAACAGTGAATTCTCTCTTTTTAAAAAGAACAAGGATGAGAATGCAAATGATTATTAGTATTTATGATAAATGCTTTCGCTTTTTAGCGAAGAAGAATTTAATCAAAAAAATATAATGCGAAACGTTTTTTATGAATGTAATCCATCCTTCCGGCATAAAAATTATTATTCTTACTTTTGCGTCAAAGAACAGATATGAAAATTACAAAGCAAGTTTTTGCAGGATTTATTTTACTAATAGTTGTTGCTTCTTTATACAGAATTATGCCTGGAAGGCCTTATGGTTTTGCACCGCAAATAGCTATGGCCATCTTTGCCGGTGCCATAATAAAAGATAAAAAATTCGCTTTTTTGTTGCCTCTTTTATCTATGTTTTTGTCTGATGCTTTATACGAGATATTATTCAGAAATGGTGTGGGAAATATGCCTGGTTTTTATGATGGTCAAATAACTAATTATATCCTTTTCACTTCGCTCACGCTTTTCGGATTTTTTATTAAAAATTTCAACGTTGGCCGTATTGCAATAGCTGCCATCGCAGCACCGACTACTTATTTTGTGATTTCAAATTTTCTTGTTTGGGCAATCAGTTCTCCCCTCGCAGGTTTGGGAAGGCCTAAAACTTTCAACGGACTTATGTTATGTTTCAGTGATGGGCTGCCATTTTATCCATGGAGTGTTGCAGCAACTTTTATTTTCTCTGCTATTTTATTTGGCAGCTACTATCTTATAGCAGGAAACTCACTGCAACCGGTAGAGACTGTTGCAAACAACAAAGCCATTATCTAAGCAAGATTGGCTTCTTCATAGCCTTCATCAATAAGTAAATTTTTTCCATCGGCTGCCTGCGTTGCCAGTTCATCGCAGCGATTGTTCATTATGTTGTCTGCATGGCCTTTTACCCAATGAACATGGATGCTATGTTTTTTAGAAAGAACAAAATAGCGCATCCATAAGTCCTGGTTTTTTATGTTGCCTTTAAAGTTTGTTCTTATCCATTTATTAAGCCATCCTTCCATTATTGCCTTCACTACATAATTACTATCGGAATAAATAGTAAGATTAAGATTTTCTTTTTTTAAAGCTTCCAGCGCAGCGATTACAGCCATAAGCTCCATACGATTATTGGTTGTGAGACGATATCCTTGTGAAATTTCTTTTATTATTTTTCCATAAGTCATTATCGCTCCATAGCCGCCCCTGCCGGGATTTCCGCGTGAAGCGCCATCAGTATATATCTTAATTTTTGAAATTGTTGCGGTCATTGTGATGAACAGCTTTGCGCCAAAGCCGGTGAGAAATTTTAAATTGCGGGTTTGGCAATATCACTTTTTATACCTGGAAAACACCGGTCTTAAAGTCGGCAATTTCTGCATTGTGGTTTGCTGCAAAAATATTTTCAGAAATAATATTTCTTGTGGCAAGCGGATCAATAATAGCGTCTACCCATAACCGGGAGGCAGCGTAAAAAGGCGTTGTTTGCCGCGAATATTTTTCTGTCATTTCCGACAAAAGCTTTTGTTCATTTTCCGGCGTCATTTTTTCGCCTTTGGATTTTAGTGATGCAACTTCTATTTGCAATAGGGTTTTAGCTGCCTGCTCACCACCCATCACTGCTATTTTTGCCGAAGGCCATGCATATATAAACCTGGGATCATAGGCTTTGCCGCACATAGCATAATTGCCGGCACCGTAAGAGTTTCCCATGATGATGGTAATCTTAGGAACAACTGAATTAGCCACGGCGTTTACCATTTTGGCACCGTCCTTTATTATGCCGCTATGCTCACTCCGTGTCCCAACCATAAAACCTGTTACATCCTGCAGGAAGACTAGTGGTATTTTTTTCTGGTTGCAGTTCATTATAAAACGGGCAGCTTTATCTGCACTGTCATTATATATAACACCACCAATTTGCAGTTCACCTTTTTTATTTTTTATATTCAGTCGCTGGTTGGCAACAATACCTACGGCCCATCCGTCTATCCTTGCATAGCCGCAAACAATTGTCTTTCCATATTCCGCTTTAAATTCTTCAAAGGAACTTTTACTGCCTGGTTTTATACTTTCGTCCGTCGGGCCATTTTGATCTGCCTTAGCTGCATTATGTGAATCTCTGTTTGCTGTATTATTATCTGTTGAAGCATCCACAATTCTTTCAATAATTTCCAGCATGTCATAAGGTGTATTATTTCCTTCCGGGAAAATGCCATAGATTTCTTTGGGAGCCTTTGCAGGCGCAATTGTTTTTATCCTGTTGAAGCCAGCCCTTGGAAAGTCGCCTATTTTATTCATGATCTTTTTTACCTGGTCAAGGCATTCTTCTTCATTCGCAAATTTATAATCTGCTATACCGCTTATTTCCGTGTGCGTTGCAGCGCCGCCAAGGGTTTCATTATCTGTAACTTCTCCTATGGCGGCTTTCACGAGATAAGGGCCTGCTAAAAAAATAGAGCCATTGCCTTCCACCATCAATGTTTCATCGCTCATAATGGGCAGGTAAGCGCCGCCTGCAACACATGGTCCTAATACTGCTGCGATTTGTGTAATGCCCATAGCGCTCATCCTTGCATTGTTCCTAAAAATGCGGCCAAAGTGTTCTTTGTCGGGAAAGATTTCATCCTGCATAGGAAGGAAAACACCTGCGCTATCAACCAAATAAATCACCGGCAGTTTATTCTCCATCGCTATCTCCTGCATTCTTAAATTCTTCTTGCCAGTGATAGGAAACCATGCCCCCGCCTTCACCGTTTGATCATTAGCAATTATCACACATTGCTTGCCGCTAACGTAGCCAATGCCGGCAACAGTGCCGCCTGCAGGGCAACCTCCATACTCTTCATACATTCCGTAACCTGCAAAGGCGCCTATTTCAATAAACTGTGTTTGGCTATCGCATAAATATTTTATACGTTCTCTCGCAGTTAATTTATTTCTTTCTTTTTGCTTATCATTTGCTTTCTTTCCACCACCTTCTTCTATTTTGTTGAACTTTTTTTTTACCGTACTTAGAGCCATCTTCATGGCATCTTCATTCTTATTAAATTCTATATTCATAATAAATCAGTTGTGTCAAAACTAAAACTTTAAATTTGAGTTCTGTCACCATCTGCCTTTTCTTATTTTAAATTTTGCTATGCACCTACCTGACATTTTCCGCTCAATATCCAGGAAAACTTTTATGCTCATTGCAGGGATTGTAATCGCCCTTGCTATCGTATTTTTTATTTGGGAAAAAAATAAATACAAAATTGTAAAAGATACAATCGCCGAAACAATTAAAAAAAAAACCAATGGCCTTTATACCGTTAAATATGATTCTCTTCACTTCGATGAAATTTTAGGAACAGCCTATCTTAAAAACATACATATTGCCGCGGACACAGACAGAATAAAAAATACTAAGGTTGAAGATCGCCCATACATTTTGCTGGATATTAAAATTGCTTCACTGAATGTAACGGGCGTAAAAACGGATAAGGCTCTGTTAGGGGAACAAATGGTTGGAGATTCTATCGTGATTACAGATCCGGTAATAGTTGTCTATTTTGTAAAACCTGTGAATAAAAAAACAAACATCAATACAGAAGCGAAGGCTCTGTATGATCAAATCCTGGGCAATTTAAAACTTATAAAAGTAGGGCAGGTGTTTATAAACAATGTGAATGTGCAAGGCGTTGGCTTTACTCGGCAAGAAAAAGTATTCGATTTTGCAAATGGAAATATACAATTGAAAGGTATACTTATAGACAGTGCACACAATCTTGATACAAGCCGCACTCTGTTTTGTAAACAAGCGAATCTGCGGGTTGCTTCCTTCATCACCTACAATAATAACCGCCCCGAACTAAGAGTAAATAACCTGGATTTTAATGGTCAGGATAATACTATTTCGTTTGAAAAAATTGCGGAAAACAGGTTTGATGGTGATGATGCAGATAGTAGTAAACTTTTGAAGGCGACGAGCCTCGTATTAGGCGGCCTTGATGCAAATGAATTTGTAAAGAATAAAAATATAATTGTAGAAAATATCACGTGCAAGCACATAACTCTCTACGAACCTCCACTGCAAAATTTAAAATCGAAAAAGAAGGCAAAGCCTGCAGTCGAGGATACTACAGGCTTCCGTCATGCGTATAGTATCGACATGCGGCATTTAAATTTTCCGCAGGTCACATACGTCCCACAGCCGGGAAGCCGCTATACAATCGGGAATGTTGGCATTAAAATAAATACTGTAAAAGCTGATGAGATTATGAAAGTGCAGAAGCACCCACTTGATTTTAGCAATGAAGTGGAAGTTAGCTGCGCAAGTATTTCTATGAATTCGAAAGATGGTTTTTATAAATATTCATTTGATGACATTGTACTTAATTCTTTAAGAAAAGAATTGAACCTCGGCTCATATAATATTAAGCCGGTTTATGGCGA
>JBBPZF010000108.1:0-8402 GCA_038199105.1 Chitinophagales bacterium
GGACAAGCATTGTGCCCGGTGATTTTGATAATGATGGAGATATAGATTATATCGTTGGCAATCTTGGATTAAATTCTTTTTATAAAGCAAGCGATAAATATCCGGTGAAAATTTATGCAAAAGATTTTGATAACAACGGTAATTATGATGCTATTCCTACTATTTTTCTTCCAACATCTCAAACAGATAAAACCAAAAAAGAATATCCTGTACACACCCGCGACGATATGATAAAACAGATGATAGGAACAAGAGCAAAGTTTCACGATTATAAATCGTATGCATCGGCTCTTTTCAGCAAAATGTTTACCCCTCAAGATTTAAAAGGAGCTTTGGTGCTGCAGGCAAATGAATTCAGGAACAGCTATATAAAAAATATGGGCGGAGGGAAATTTGAGATAAGCCCTCTTCCACCCGCAACACAATATTCATGCATGAACGGAATGCTTGCAGAAGATTTTGATGGAGATGGGAATTTAGACTTGCTTATCAATGGCAATGATTACAGCACAGAAGTTTCCGTTGGGCGCTACGATGCGTGCAACGGTATTTTATTGAAAGGAAATGGCAACGGAGGTTTTACTCCTCAATCTATTTTACAAAGCGGCTGGTTTATACCCGGCAACGGGAAGGCATTAATAAAAATTAAAAATCCTTCAGGAAAAGTGTTAGTTGCAGCAAGTCAAAATAAAGGGCCCTTAAAAGTTTATGAGGTTAATGCTAATATTAATACTATTGAATTACGCCCCATGGACGCAAGCGCAAAAATATTTTATAGAAACGGCAAAAGCAGGTTGGTCAATATTGATTATGGTTCATCTTTCTTATCACAGTCGGGCAGATTTCTTAATGTAGATAGCAATGTGGTCTCGGTACAGATAAAAGATTTCAAGGGAAATTCAAGAACAATAAAAAGGTAACAGGCAATCGTCTATTAATGAAAATAATACCCTTCAGAATTTTTTGGTTGCAAAAACGCGTGCGGCATATTTTGCTAATACCCCATTGTCTCAAACCGAGTATCGCAAAAATAAAACCTATGAAATGTTGCTTATTCAAGTATAGAAAATGGAGCAAAGTTAGCTTGGCGTTTATTGCCAACTGTCAATTATTGCCGGGCTTTGTTTAGCAAATCCGGCTTTATATGAAAAAGAGATTTTCCCTAATATGGGACCATCGAAAATTAATCATAACATAAAAGATACTTAGACCTGACAGAAAAAAAATATTATTTTAATAAAACCGTACGTGTTTAGATTTTTGTTAATTTGCGTCAAAATTAAAACGAATCTGTTATGAGATTAAAACTTACACTAATCAGGGTGTGGATATTAAGTGCATTACTGTTATTCAGCAACCTGCTCTCCGCTCAACAAAAAACAATTTCAGGTAAAGTTACCGATGCATCAGGAAAGGCCATTGAAGGTTCTACCATTATAGTCCGTGGCTCCACCACCGGAACACAGACCGATGCCGATGGAAATTTTACAATTACCGTTCCTAACTCAAATGCAAAACTGATGATTTCTTCAGTGGGTTATGAACCGCAAAGTATTTCTGCAAATCAAAACAATCATCAGATTGCACTTAAATCAACTACGTCAACCTTAAATGAGGTGGTAGTTACCGGTTACACCTCGCAAAGAAAAAAAGATATTACGGGTGCCGTGTCTGTAGTGAGTGCGAAAGATCTGATAGCCACTCCGGGCTCCAACGTTGAAAGCCTGCTGCAGGGAAAAGCTGCTGGCGTTACGGTAGGAACATCCGGCGTGCCCGGGGCTGGAGCTTCTATCAGAATCAGGGGTTTTACAACCTTTAACCAAAACGAACCTTTATATGTTGTTGATGGCGCAAGGGTTGGGGACATCACCGATCTCAATCCTAACGACATAGAATCTCTTCAGGTGCTAAAAGATGGATCTTCCGCTGCTGCTTACGGCGCTGCGGCTGCTAATGGAGTTATTATCATCACAACGAAAAAAGGGAAGGGTAAGGCGAAAGTTAATTATGATGCCTACTATGGTGTTCAATCTCTTACAAAGCAATACGACCTTTTAAATACAGAGGAATATGGGCAGTATCTTTTAAAACTTCAGCAAGGCATTCCCGGGCAAACTAAAGATAGTTTTAACCTTGGTCAATATAATGGAGGTCTCAAACTAAATACTCACCCCGTTATTCCTGAATATATTTTAGCAGGCACTGCCAGCGGTGTTCAGACCGGCGACCCATTGGCCGATCCAAGTTTGTATCAGCTAGATCTGAATGATGTAAATGGAGCAGGTACTTATTTAATTGTTCCTGCTAATAAAACTGGTACGGACTGGATGAAGGCCATTACCAATAAAGCGCCAATGCAAAGCCATAATATATCGGTATCAGGTGGAAGCGAAACCGGTAATTACTTATTTGGCCTCAATTATTTCAACCAGGACGGCATTATTGATTATACGGGATATAAGAGATACTCCGTGAGAGCTAATACTAATTTTATAGTAAAGAATAAGATTCGCATAGGTGAGAACATGCAATTATCATATATTGACAAGCATGGATTCGATAACCAAAGCGAAGGAAATGCCATTTCGATGGCGTATCGTATGCAGCCCATCGTGCCTATCTATGACTTAAAAGGAAACTTTGCCGGAACACGTGGCTCTAACCTTGGTAATGCATCTAATCCCTATGCAAACTTATATAGAGGCAAAGACAATAAAGACAGAAGAATTAGTGTAATAGGTTCGGCTTATGCAGAGGTTGATTTTCTCAAATACCTGACCTTGAAATCTCTGATAGGCCTTGATTATAATACTAATAATTATTACTATTTCAATGTACCCGCTTACGAAAATGCTGAAGGCAGGGGAGGTACGGGTGATTATGGTGAAGGAGAAAGTTACAATTATCAAATGACCTGGTATAACACGTTAAGCTTTCACAAGGTTTTCCTTGATAAGCATGACGTGCGGGCTTTAATTGGAACTGAGATGGTAGAAGGGGGGGGGCGTGGACTTAATGGGAATACCAATAATTATTTTTCTTTTGACAGAAATTTTTGGCAGATTAATTCCGGTTTAAACACTACGCCAAGTAGTAATAGTTACGAATATCGGTTTAGAAAATATTCGCCGGTAATTGCTAAAATAGACTACAATTACGCAGACAAGTATTTGTTAAGTGCATCGTTTAGAAGAGACGGTTCTTCTAATGCTTTTGGCCCCAATTTTAAATACGGTAACTTCTCCTCCGTCAGTGCAGGCTGGCGTATTTCCGAAGAGTCTTTTATGCGCAATAAAATTAGCTGGCTCAATGACCTTAAACTCAGAGGAGGCTACGGAATTCTTGGGAACGATAATATAAGTGATTTTGGCTTTATCACCACCTATATTTTTGATGGTTACAGCGCAGGCTATCCAATAGATGGTAGTAATACAAGCTTCAGATCAGGGTTACGTCAAAATAGAGTAGGAAATCCAAATGTAAAGTGGGAACAATCCGCCACTACAGATGTTGGACTTGACGCAACCTTGTTTAATAACAAGTTAAACCTGGTATTAGACCTTTATAGTAGAAAAACAACGGACCTGCTTTACGCCAAACAATTAGATCCCACGGTTTATGGCAATGTTGACAGGCAGGCAACTAATGTGGGTGAAATGACTAATAAAGGAATAGATTTATCACTTACCTACAGGCCTATCCTGGGAAAAGATTTTCGCCTGGATGCAGGTCTGACATTTTCTTTATACAGAAATAAAGTTGGAACTATTGCTGACCCTTTCTTTGAGGGAAACAGGTCAAGAATTGATCCCTTTAACCGTTCGGTTACCGGCAGGCCAATTTCAAGTTTTTATGGATATGTAATAGATGGATTTTTCCAGACGCAGGCTGAAGTAGATGCTTTGGATCAGGCTAATAAAGGAATTGGTAAATGGAGGTATAAGGATCTATCTGGCCCTAATGGCAAGCCCGATGGCAAAATAACCCCCGACGACAGAACTTTTATTGGCAGCCCGCACCCGAATTTCACAATGGGGCTTAACCTTAGCGCTTCGTATAAGAATTTCGATCTTTCCACCTTTTTGTACTGGAAGGACGGTGGTCAGATAGTTAACTATGTTCGTTATTGGACAGACTTCAACACTTTCCAGGGAAACAGGGATAGAAGGGTTTTATATGACAGCTGGACGCCAACTCATACTGATGCGAAATTACCCATATTAGATGGATCGGATGGTGCGAGCGGGCAGGTACCTGTTAGCTATTATGTAGAGCCAGGAGGATATCTAAGGTTAAAAAACTTGTCTCTTGGTTATAGTCTCCCCGCTAATGTGATTAGCAGAGCTGGCATTGACCGGTTACGGATTTATGTGCAGGTACAAAACCTGTTTACTATTACAAAATATACCGGTTTAGACCCTGAAATAACCACTCAGCAGGTAGGAAGAGGCGACTATAGACAAGCTCGGTCTGACGCTAACAGTTTGGGAGTAGATTATGGCAACTTTCCAACCCCACGTATCATAACCGGTGGCATAAATCTGACCTTTTAAATTTTAAAGCATTAACACATTATTAGTTATGAAAAAAAATAAATTATTTCTATACGCTTTTGGAATTACCGCAGTAATTGCCGGAGCGATATTATTGCAGGCGTGCAAAAAATCATTTTTGGATGCGCAACCATACGGCTCATATACCACTAATCTTATCAAAAACAAAAAGGGCCTTGACGCTTTATTGATTGGAGTGTATGGTGTTCTGGATGGGCAAGGCGTAGCGGGTGATCCATGGGAAACTTCTGCCGTAAATTGGGCTACAGCCGGGGTTGCTGCCGACGACGCCTATAAAGGCACAGATGCTAATGATCAACCGCAGATGACCGAGGTAGAGACATATAAGTCCCAACCTACCAACCGTTATTTTTATAATAAATGGCGGGCCGTATATGAAGGTATCGCGAGAGCAAATAACGTGATTAGGTTGGCAAACGATCCTGATATTACTTTAACAGCGGAAGAAAAGAAAAGTTTTTTGGCTCAAGCCATGTTTCTCAGAGGCCACTATCATTTCGAGGCAAAGAAAATGTGGAATAAAGTTCCATATATATCTGATACTACTACTAAATATGATAACAGTAAGGATATATGGCCCGAAATAGAAGCCGATTTGAAATTTGCCTATGATAACCTTCCTGATAAGCAGGATGAGGCAGGCAGGGTGAATAAGTGGGCTGCCGCTTGTTATCTTGCTAAGGCATACATGTACCAAAAGAAATTTACTGAAGCAAAAGCTTTATACGATGTTATTACTGTAAGTGGTATGACCTCCCAGGGAAAAGCTTATGCGCTGCAGGATGCTTACTGGAAAAATTTCGACGCAGCCTACGATAATAATAGTGAAGAAGTATTTGGAATAGCCTCTGCCGCTTCGGGTAATGTGGATGGAAGTGGTGAACGCTCACTGGGTCTTGCTTTTCCTTATGGTGGAGATTTTGGTTGCTGTGGTTTTTTTCAGCCTTCGCAAAACTTAGTGAACGCCTATAAAAACGGCGCTGATGGATTGCCATTGTTTACAACTTTCAATAATGCAGACCTTAAAAATGATGAAGGCCTGAAAGATGCTGCTCCTTACACAAACGATGTAACTACGCCATTAGATCCAAGATTAGACTGGTCTGTAGGCCGCAGAGGAGTTCCTTTCTGGGATTGGGGTCCGATGCCTGGCTATTCATGGATACGCGATCAAAATTATGCTGGTCCCTACAGCCCTAAGAAACATATTTTTTCTAAAAAAGATGAAAATGTTCTTACTTCTTCAGGCTGGAAAAATATAACTGCCAAAGATATTTATCTTATTCGCTATGCCGATGTATTATTGATGGCGGCTGAAGCTGAGATTGAAGTTGGTTCATTGGAAACCGCCCGTACTTATATTAATATGGTTCGTGCCAGGGCTAAAAACCCCATTAGCTGGGTACAGGGCGCACCCGCGAACTACGTTATCAATCTTTATACTACACCTTTTTCTTCTCAGGCATATGCAAGAGATGCGGTTCGCTTTGAAAGAAGACTGGAACTAGCGCAAGAGGGACATCGTTTCTTTGATCTTGTACGCTGGGGTATAGCAGCAGATGTTCTAAATACTTACCTCGCAGCAGAGAAATTAAAAAGGGTCTATTTGCAAACTGCTTCCTTTACAGCGGGTAAAAATGAATATTTCCCCATACCGGCAACTATCATTGACTTATCGGCAAAAGATGGTAATATACTTACTCAGAACCCGGGTTATTGATTTTTTATATATAACTATTAAGAAGCTGCCTCAAAAGGGCGGCTTCTTTAGTATAAGGAAAACTAAGCAGCAGAGCTGGTTAAATTATGAATGGCGAGATGAAGCTACCGGCATGGTGATTTTTTTTGTACGGTGCGACTCATGGCAGAAAACGGTTTGCCATTGAGAATGAATTTAGTTTAAAAAAGTCAAATAATATGGCTGATCAAAGTATTTTCTTCTATAACAGCTTGTTGGCCGTATCTTTTATAACTTCGATTGATTATCAAATTGTTTTTTAAATTGGCTTTAATGAAATTTTTAAACATCCTTCCGGTTGTGTGTTTTGTATTCATAATTGTTTCCTGCAACCATACCTCACCACTATTTGAGCTTATACCTTCTAAGGCTTCGGGAATACATTTTAACAACAAAATCACAGAAACCGATTCCATTAACCCGCTCGATGTCACTAACATCTACAACGGCGGGGGTGTAGGTATCGGCGATTTCAATAAAGATGGTTTACAGGATATCTACTTTACCGGAAACATGGTTTCAAATAAGCTATATCTAAACAAAGGAAAGTTTCAATTTGAAGATATTACTACGCAGGCCGGCGTAGAAGGCGAAGGCCGATGGTGCCGCGGCGTTGCCGTAGTAGATATTAATAATGATGGCTGGCCCGATATATATGTATGCGTTTCCATGGAAAAAAAACCAATGAAAAGGCAAAACCTTTTATACATCAACCAGGGCGATGATAAAAATGGTATTCCTCATTTCAAGGAAATGGCTGCAGAGTATGGGTTAAATGATACAACTCATTCAACTATGGCTGAATTTTTTGACTATGATAATGATGGTGACCTTGATATGTACCTTGTGGTGAATGAAATTTTGAAAACAAATAACCCCGCTACCTACCGGCCGAAAATCACTAACGGGTCTTTTCCAAGCACCGGGCGTTTATACCGTAACGACTGGAACGAAAAATTAAGGCATCCCGTGTTTACCGACGTTTCAAAGCAGGCAGGAATAACTATTGAGGGCTATGGGCATAGCGCGACCATTGCCGATTTTAATAGAGATGGATGGAAAGATATTTTTGTAACGAATGACTTTAATTCTAATGATCTTCTGTACATCAATAATCATGATGGTACTTTTACCGACAAAGCTTCTTCTTATTTTAAGCATACGTCGGCTAACGGAATGGGACAGGATGTGATTGATATCAATAACGACGGCCTAAGCGATGTAATAGAACTTGACATGAATCCGCAGGATAACTACCGTAAGAAAATGATGTTGAACGCCAACAGTTATCTCAACTATCAAAATAGTGATTACTTTGGTTATCAATACCAATATGTGCGAAATTCTTTGCAGCTTAACCGTGGCCCGGTAGTTAATGAGGATGATTCAATAGGCTCTCCCATATTCAGCGACATTGGATTTTATGCAGGTATGGCAGAAACGGACTGGAGCTGGACCCCTTTGGTTCAGGATTTTGATAATGATGGTTATCGGGATATTATTATAACAAATGGTTTCCCCAGAGATATAACTGACCATGATTTTATTTCTTTCCGCCAACAATCCTATAGCGTTGCCGGTATGGAATATACTTTATCACAAATACCTCAGGTAAAAATTCATAACTATGCCTTCCATAACAATGGTGATGTTACCTTCAGCAACACAACAGAGAATTGGGGCATGGCTCAGCCGTCATTTTCTAATGGCGCCGCTTATGCCGATCTCGACAATGACGGAGATATGGACGTAGTTGTAAATAATATAAATGATGAAGCATTTATATATAAGAATACACTGTCAGATAAAAAAGACACGAATCATTATTTGTCAGTAAAGCTTACCGGTGATGCGCAAAACCGCGATGGATTTGGAACATGGATAGAAATCTATTACCAGGGTAAAATGCAGGCTTATGAAGAAACTCCTTACCGCGGCTACTTATCTTCTATACAAAGAGAGGCCCATTTTGGATTAGGTAACGTTTCCAGGCTGGATTCAGTAGTTGTTAAATGGCCTAACGGTAAACAACAAACGCTGAGTGGCGTCAAGACAAACCAGGTTCTACAAGCTGATATAAAAAATGCAAC
>JBBPZF010000109.1:0-3553 GCA_038199105.1 Chitinophagales bacterium
CAGTCACCCCGTACGCCATACCTCCGAAAGTGATACCGCCGGCCTCAGGTGAGTTATATATAACAGGTAATGCAGTGCCAAGTGACTGGACGAATACTCCACCGGTGGCTCAGAAGTTTACAAGGCTATCAGAAACATTTTACACTATTATTGTTCCTTTAATAGGCAATAACTCTTATACGTTTCTTCCTACCTACGCGTCATGGAGCGATAAATATAGTATCGCAAAAAAGAATGATCCTAACGAAGTATATGGTGGCGATTTTCAATGGCAGGGGAATGATATCCTTGCTCCACCTGTATCCGGCGATTACAAAATTGATGTAGATTTTCAACGTGGAAAATTTACACTCACAAAACAGTAACCGATAAATTGTTTTGAACAAACTGATAATAAAATTCTATTATGAAATATACATCTAAATTTCTTTCGGCAATTATAATTATAGTTGCTTTTGCTTCTTGTAAAAAGGTTGCAGATCTGCCATATTATGGAAATGGTAAAGCGCCCACGCTTACTGCATCATCAGCAAGCATAGCTCCTGTTCCTGCGGATTCACTAAACGCTGCCCTCACGTTGTCATGGACATATCCTGATTTTGCAACAGATTCTTCTCATACAAAATTTGTAGTTCAATTTGATTCTGCAGGGGGAGATTTTAGCAAAGCAATAAGCCGGACTGTAATAAAAGATCAGAGCACAACTTTTACTGCTAAAGAACTTAATGATATTTTGTTAGGTTATGGATATGATTTCGGCGTTTCGTATAATATTCCTGTTAGGGTAATAGCTTCTTATGCAAATAATAACGAGCAATTAGTATCTAACGTGTTGACTATTAAAATGACTCCATATAAGGTTCCTCCTAAAGTAGTACCACCTTCATCAGGACATCTATATTTGGTAGGCAGTGCATCAGCAAGTGGATGGAACAACCCGGTGGCTACGTCTTCGCAGGAATTTACAATGATTGATTCCGTTACCTATCAAGGTACATTTTATTTAAACGGTGGAGGTCAATATCTCTTTTTGCCCTTAAACAATAATGACTGGAGCCATAAATATAATATTGCAGATGCAAGTGTTACCGGTCTTGCTATGGGCGGAGACTTTGGTGCTGATCTCGGAAATTCCAATATCCCGGGTCCTGCAAGTACGGGCATGTATACTATTAAAGTAGATTTTCAACATGGAACTTTTTCTGTAACACCCGTAAAACAATATGGCCTTTTGTATGTTCCGGGCGACTACCAGGGATGGACACCTGCAACAGCTCACACGCTTGGCTCACCAGCTAACGATGGAAATTATGAAGGGTATGTAAATATACCTGCTGGCGGTTCTTATCAATTTAAATTTACTACAGGGCCTGATTGGAGCAATTCACTTGGCGATGGGGGCAACGGTGCCTTAGTACCTGGCGGTGGAGGAAATGTAATGGTTCCTGGCCCCGGGTATTATCAAATAAAGGCAAATACAATTAACAACACATGGAGCGCAACTGCAACCACATGGAGCATCATCGGTGGTTTTGCTGCAAGCAACTGGGGCAACGATATTCCAATGACTTACAACTCTTCTGACAACAGGTGGACAGCAACCATTACAACCGCCGCCGGAGATCAATTCAAATTCAGGGCAAATAATGGCTGGAATTTAAATTATGGAGATGACGGAAATGGTATGTTGGTTGAAGGCGGAGCCAATATAGGTGACCCTGCCCATTCTGCACCTCTTTCGGCAGGTATGCACACAGTCATTTTATATCTTAATAATTCAGGTTATTATACTTATAGTGTTCAATAACGCTTTCTTCTTAAAACTAGTTAATAAAAAGACTGCCTGCAAAGGCAGTTTTTTTATTGATCAAATATTTCCAGCAGTCTTATGAAAATTAAATATGCCTTTGTTTTAATCTTATATGTTTTTCTTTTTTTTGCATGTAAAAAATCAGGTGAAGCAGGCGGAAATCCGCCAGTACTTCCACCTGTTGATACCATCACAAATCCATTTTTCGCCAAAGGAGCCGATATAAGCTGGCTCACTGTAATGGAAGCGGCCGGCGTAAAATTTTATAACAAAACCGCTACAGAGCAAGACTTATTAGTAATATTAAAAGGACTTGGGATAAATACAATAAGACTAAGGGTTTGGGTAAATCCTGCAAACAATTACAATAATGAAGCAGATTTAGTAGCGAAAGCAATTCGTGCAAAAAAAGCAGGTATGAAAATTATGATTGATTTTCATTACAGCGATACATGGGCTGATCCCGGTCATCAAACGAAGCCTGCTGCCTGGGCTTCACAGGATATACCAACATTACAAACATCTGTTTACAATCACACACTAACGGTACTGAATACCCTAAAAGCAAATGGCATCGTTCCTGCATGGGTGCAAGTTGGTAATGAAACCAATGATGGCATTCTCTGGCCGGAACGGAAAGCTTCAACCAATATGGCAAATTTTGCATCGTTAATAAATGCAGGATACAATGCGGTGAAGGCGGTGGATACCTCTATAAAAGTAATCGTACACATTTCCAATGGATATAATAATAGTTTGTTCCGCTGGATGTTTGATGGCTTAAAAAATAATGGCGCTAATTGGGATATTATTGGTATGTCCCTTTATCCGTCCGCTTCCAACTGGTTAACGTTAAATGCACAATGTCGGGCTAATATGAATGATATGGTGTTGAGATATAATAAGCTTGTGATGATTTGCGAAGTTGGTATGAGTTGGACGGATTCGACTTTATGCAATTCATTTATAACTGACCTTATTACAAAAGTAAAATCTCTGCCGGCCGGCAAAGGGTTTGGTGTTTTATATTGGGAGCCGGAAGCTTATAGTAACTGGCAAGGTTACACACTGGAGCATTTGATAATCCGGGAAAGCCTACAATCGCACTTGATGCATTTAAATAAATCATAAGTAATATACAATTCCTTGACTATTGTTTGTCCCAGGGATTTATAATCTTCAACCCATTGATTCTGCTAAAGTCCGATACGTTGCGACTAATAAGAGTTAGGTCATAAGTGAGAGCAGTAGCGGCAATTATAGCGTCGGGAAGTTTTATTTTAACGATTTTTCTTATGTCTGCCGTTTTTAATTTTATTTTATTTTCCAATTCTATTACAAGCGCATCGCTGATAAATTTACTGATCAAATCTATGTCGTTATCAATCGCAGTTTTCCAGCAAAGCAGCTCAATTTCTGTAATTGAAGAAATAACAGGCTGCTGGTATTTCAATAAATCATCTATAAATTTTTCAGCACCGGCAGGAAATTGTGTTGCAGGTAATAGATCACAATATTGGTATCCCACAAATATTTTATTCCCATTCGTTACGCAGTTCGTTTAATTGATTGTCAATATATTCCAAAGATTGTTTTGTCATTGCCCCTTTGTATTTTGCCACCCTGTTAATTGACGCAAAGGATTGCGTTTGTTCTCTATGCATGCGTATAAGCTGTAACTGCTCTAAATCCTCTAAGAGCTTAATGGCATTGTTGTTTAGAATATCAATTGTTACTGTTTCC
>JBBPZF010000110.1:0-3933 GCA_038199105.1 Chitinophagales bacterium
CAGGTACCGGGCCAACAGCAATTCAATCATCACTTTCGCATGTATTGCAAAGAAGATGTAAATGACGAGGTACTTGGTTTTATGAAACTTGTATATACCGAAGCCTTGTAAATTTTCCGGGACATGAAAGTATAAATGATAACTGCCTTGAAAAATTCTTAACTTGAATGCTGAGTAGCGGCAATAAAGCCATACTCCATCGAAAACAACACAACAATCCTTTTCATGACAGAAAAAGATTCGAATGAAACAAAACTGAAAAAGCTTGATTTTTACCGCTCTGAAATACAGCATGAGTACACCTTATTATATAGCAGGATAAGCACCTACGTTACTTCTCAATCGTTTCTTACCATCGCCTTCGCATCTGCAATGATTAACCGCGCCGCCGGCTGGAATGATTCGTTCAGCCTGTGGTTTCCAATTATACTTTCACTGATTGGCATTATCACTTCTATAACTGTACGCGGAGGCGTAAATGGCGCCATTGATACAATTGCGTTGTGGCATGTAAAACAAAACAAGCTTTTTGAAAATGACTCTTTTATGGATGACTATCGTGTAACAAGAAATGCTGCGCAAAAGAAAAATCCATTAGATGTCAAGCACCGGCGAATCCTGGAGTTTGCTCAAATAATGCCTTATGTATTTTTAGCGGCATGGATACTATTTGGGGCACTGGACATATTTCTTCACCTAAAAAGTGGATGAATAATCAGGCAATCCTTAAATTGAAAATAGGTTTTTAAAAAATGAAAGCCAGAAAGTGAAAACAGCCTATCACAATTTTTTTGATAATTTATTTATATGAATGACGTCGTCCTGGTTACCATGTTATTGTTTGGGATTACATTTCTTGCTGTGGTCAGCAATAAATTCAAATTTCCATTTCCAATTGTATTAGTATTATCAGGCCTCGCCATAAGCATCATACCAGGCCTGCCGTCCATTTCATTGCAACCTGAAATTGTATTTCTTATTTTCCTTCCTCCTTTATTATACGAAGCTGCCTGGAAAACCAATTGGCATAATTTCAAAACAAATAAACGCCCGATTTTATTAGCAGCCTTTGGGCTGGTACTTTTCACCACATTGATTGTTGGTGCGGCAGCGCATTATTTTATACCCGGCATCAGCTGGCCACTAGGTTTTCTCCTCGGCGCTATCGTTTCTCCTACAGATGCTGTAGCTGCTACTTCTTTAACCAAAAATTTAACGCTGTCGCCAAAAGTGATCACCATCCTCGAAGGTGAAAGTTTGGTAAATGATGCAAGCGGACTCGTTGCTTATAAATATGCGGTAAGCGCTGTAATGGCGGGCAATTTTGTTCTTTGGGAAGCTGGTTTAAATTTTTTAATTGTTATTGCCGGCAGCGTTGCCACAGGATTGATTATTGGATACATTGCCCGTGTAATATTGAAAAGAATAATTGTTGACAATATTATTCAAACGACAATTACTTTCATCATTCCATTTACTTCCTATCTTATAGCCGAGCAATTGCATATCTCCGGTGTGCTTGCTGTTGTGTGTACCGGAATATACCTTTCGTACAATTCAGAATCAATAATTACTCACCAGGCAAGGATTACTATTTATTCGGTTTGGCAGGTAGTTTCTTTTATTCTGAATGGCCTTATTTTTATTTTGATTGGCTTGCAGTTAAAAATTATAATGGAGGGAATAAAAAATTATTCCACTAAAGAACTCATCATATATGGATTATTAATAAGCTTTATTGTGATCATTAGCCGGTTTGTTTTTGTTGTGCCTGCTGTCTTATTGCCGAGGATATTAAGTAAGAAAATCAAGGAGACCGAAAGCTTTAATTCACGGAATATGTGGGTGTTTGGCTTTGCAGGCATACGCGGTGTAATATCACTGGCAGCGGCACTTTCGCTTCCTGAGCTCTTGCCTGGCGGCGCTTCATTTCCGGAGCGCAATCTTATTATTTATCTTACTTTTTGTGTAATACTTTCAACGCTTGTAGTGCTTGGGCTTAATTTACCAACAATCATTCGCCGGCTTAAACTACCGGTTCATTCCCTGGTAGCTGAAGAGTATGAAGTGCGGTCACAAATAATTAATAATACAATAAAACATATCGAACAAAATCTTTCAACAGTAAGGAAAGATTTTTTAACCAACCTAAAGACTAAATACGATATTAAGAACAAGCGCATACAGATAACAGATTTGCCTGCTGATTATTTCGGAAAAGATAAGCCTGATGATAAAGGAAATGAAATCTTCAATGAGTACTCACGATTAGAACTGGATATTTTAGCAGTTGAGCGCCAGTGCCTGAATCAATTGAGCCGCGAGGGCAAAGCAAGCGAAGAGATTGTTCGTAAGATTGAAAGGGAGCTTGATCTTGAGGAGTCAAGGCTGAGCATGGAGTTGCATTATTGAAAACCTTAATCTTCCTTCGTCGGTAAAGGAGGGACACCTGCGGACGCTAAAGTGTTTACTAAATGCTGTTGTATCTAAGTTCTTTTAAAGTAAATCAATCGTAAACTTTCACACCTTTATCCAGCCACCTTCCCCAGAAATGGCTATAGGCATGCACGCTATCTGTGCGGTTATCTTGGTTATCATAAATGGGATGCCCCTGGTTTACCCATTCAAAAATGCCACCATATAAATTTTGCACATTGGTATAACCAGCTTTTTCTATTTTCAAAGTGATGTCTTCACTTCGTTTTCCAATAGAGCAGTACACCACAATGGGCTGCTCTTTTTTTACATCCGCAATAGCTGCGATACTAAACTCTTTATCGCCAACATATCGTGCATTTTGTATGTGACTTACATTAAATTCCTTATTTTCTCTTGCATCTAAAAAAAGATAATGCTGAAAATTTTTAGCCGCGTTAGGCACATTGATTACCGGGGTATGACTGCTCAGCATAATCTTCAGCATAAAATTAAAAGAGCCGCTTTGTACCTGCGCACCCGCAAGGGAAATGCCAACGAAGATGGAGCAAGAAAGAATGATTATATGCAGGAATGTTTTTTTGATAAGTATGTGTTTACACGTCTTAAATATACGGCTTTCGGGTAACACTTGCGAAGCTGGCGGCTTAATCTTCCTGACCGGCAATTCTATTTTGGTTATCACATCATCCACTGATTAGTCAAATCCACGTCCATAGGTCTTTACGTTTACAACTTGCAAATCTTAAAATCTATAACGCTCACAAAGGCCTGCTTGTACTGCAAGCAAGCCTTAGACAAGCGGGACTATAGGTCCACATTTTTTATCCGGAAAATGTTCAACCTTGATCATACACAAGTTGCGAACATATAGAGACATTAATTATTTTTCCGGCTGTTCGGGAGATCATGCTCCTGCTCTCACGAGTGGACAGCCTCGGCTTCCGAAGAAGAGGGCACGCCTTCGGATGCCGGATAATCATTATATCCTTTTTCACCGGGCGTATAAAAGGTATTTGCATCAGGCTGGGAACGAGGAATGCCTTCCTTAAAACGCTCCACCAAATCCGGGTTAGAAATGTATGGCCGGCCAAATGCAACAAGCTCTCCGTTACCCGCAGCAAGATCAGCTTCAGCTTTGTCTGCATCATATCCTCCTGACATAATAATTGTTCCGCCGAAGGCTTTTCTTATTTCATCTTTTACTGTTTGCGGAAATGCAGGTGCTCCCATAGAAGTATGATCTACGAGGTGTATGTAAACAATTCCTAAAGCTTTCAAACCTTCAGCAAGTTTTACAAACTGGGGCTCGGTTGTATCATCCCATACTATATCGTTAAATGCACCGAACGGCGATAGCCTGATTCCAACTTTATCTTTTCCTATTGCTTTTGCAACAGCTTCAGCTACTTCCAGCACAAACCTGTTCCTTTTTTCAGGGCTTCCACCATATCCATCATCGCGTTGATTTGATGCTGCATTTAAAAATTGTTCAAG
>JBBPZF010000111.1:0-5038 GCA_038199105.1 Chitinophagales bacterium
CTCCCATCGCTGCATGCTAAAATGTAAACAAAGTAATGATGGCCTTTCTTCATGCTATGGGGAATGGTTAGGCTTTCCGGGCAGCCCCAAAAAACATTTTCTCATACTGCTCCCTGGTATTGTCAACATCTACCGCCTTCTCTGCGTATTCCCGGCTTTTACGGCTCCAGTGGGCAAGCTCGTTGCTATCCATCGAAGCGAAAAACAGGATGGCGTCTTTTAATTCCAAAGGACTCTCAATATTTATCCCGGCCTTGGACGGCATCAGGTTTTGCCACGGCGTGTGGTGGCTCGTAATTACCGGCCGCCCGGCAGACAATGCTTCGTAAATAGCATGTCCGAAATTTTCGCTTTTGCTTGGTAAGATAAAAATATGCGCATGAGCCAACACATTGACAACCGCCGCAGGATCAACTTCTCCATGCCAGTTAACAGCAATATTCCCAGGCAATAATTTCACCTGTTCCTTACAAAGCTTCAGGTAATCATGGTCTTTTACCGGGCCATAAATATCGTATTGAATCGTGTCCTTTACTTTTTCCAACGCCTGCAACACCTTCAAAATATTTTTCATCGGGCTGAGCAGGGCAATGCTAATCATTTTTAACACGCCGGGATTTTTATCCGCCAATGGCAACAAAGAAATGGTATTGGCAAAATTGCCTGCCACCGAGATTACCGCCTCTTTGCCAAAGTAGTTGCTGATATATTTTTGCTCTTCTTCGTCTGTTGCATGAAACTGCACTTTGTGCTGATATTCCATCAATTTAAAAATGCCGAAATAGATTTTCTTCTTCCATTTCTTTTGCGACAATGCGCCGGGGTGCAGCATTCCCCTTGTGGAAAGTATTTTTTTTGGCGCCTTGCAATACAGCAGCGGCACTATATTGAAATGCCACGAATAAATACCGATGATATACAGCACATCCGGCTTCACTGTTTCCACCTGCTTTACAAGGCTATCGCTGATCTTTTCATGATTGGCATACCATACCAATGTATGCTCATTAAATTTTACCCACTTGCCGGTGATAATATTTTCCAGTGCCGCACCATTCAAATCTGTGTCGCTGCAAAAAATAAAATATTGCACGTCATCATTATATTGCTTTACGAGATTGGCTATGGATTGTACCGGCCCGCCTGCACGGAAAGCGGGAAGAAACCAGGGAATAGTAATGAAAATTTTAGTCAATTATATACAGTCTCAGAGGTTCGAAAATAATTTTAGGTAATATCAATTAGGATTTTTTCCTGATAGCCTGTTTTTAATAAAGATGTCTGGCGTAAAAACAGCAATCACGCTGTGCTTATAATCTTTGGGATTTCGCGTAATTATGACCTGGATATTTTTAGCCTTAATGGCAGAGAAATTTTGTAAGGCATCCTCAAAATCAGTAAACGTTGAATTGAGCGCATTAACCACTACTTCGCGATCCATAATGATCACATCTATAATTGAGATCAATTGTTTTAGCTTATCAATTACTTTATTATGGGGCGCTACTTTTCTTAAAAGGTAGTAACAATTACTTATAATAACCGGCGTAACAAAACCTGCGATCTCCTTATTTTCACACAAGCTCAATATTTTCGCTGCATCTTCTGCGAAGGGCTTCCTGTCAAAAAAGAAGTCAAGGATCACATCCGAATCTACAAGGATGCTATTCATTATTAACCGTATTTTTTTTGCAATTCATTTTTCAGTTCCTTTTTATAATCAAACCCGGGCGGGGCGGTAAAAGAACCTTTGAGCGATTTTACTAAAGGGGATAGATCTTCATCAGTCTCCTTAACGGAATTTTTTGTGACTGCTTTTAAATAATTTTCAACTATCCCTGATAAACTACTTCTCCTTTTTCTGGCATAGACTTTAGCTTTATTTATAACCCTTTCATCTAAAGTTAATGTGAGCTTAGTATTCATAGTTTTTATGTTTTAGCTAATATAAGAAAAATAAACTTATACGTGTAAATATTTTGTCTTTAGCACGTGCCAAACTGCCATTCAAATCTGTATCGCTGCAAAAAATAAAATATTGCACGTCATCATTATATTGCTTTACGAGATTGGCTATGGACTGCACCGGCCCTCCGGCACGGAAAGCGGGGAGAAACCAGGGAATGATGATGAAGATTTTAGTCATTGATTAATTTATGCCCGTATCATTTTTTTTATAAATAAAAAAATCACAAAGTGGATCGTTGGTTTTATTTTCAATCGTTTCCACCAAATGCCATTGCTTTATATGTTCTTCAATCCAATGGGTAAATTTCCTGTGCCTCACATGCAGGTTCTGTTTGCCTTCTACATCCCATGCATAAATGATAACAAACCTGGTGGATGATTTAAATAAATGCTGCATATACATTTCAAATACATCATCTTCCAGCAAATGATAAATTACATCAAGCGATAGAGAAATATCAGCTTTGAAGTTTGCTGATTCCGCATCAAAAATTTTTGGATCATACTGGAAAAAAGATTTTGACACATCATTCTTAAAAATGGAAATACATTTTTCAATGGCAGTTTTGGAAATATCCAGGCCAACATAAGAAGGGAAATGAAATTCTTTGAGTTGGTTACCATCGCCACACCCAAACTCTGTTACTTTTTCAATTTCATTTTCAGCCACAAATTTATCCAGGATAGCTGCTTTATATGCAGCCGCATTACCATAAGAACCGGGGCCGGAAGTGCCTTTATTCTTGTACCGCGTTTCCCAATAATATGCCGCATTCTTGAAACGGAGTTTATAACTTTCATTCAGGAGAAATTTACCGGCCTTATTATTCAACAGGTATTGATAAAGTAAACTCCGTAATGTTTTCATAAAAGTATACGGCTGGTATAATCCATTAGCCAAGTGCCATTCTTCGGGGCACATAAAAAGTATATTTCCACATGGAAATCATTACAAAAAGTAAAAAGATAGACTTAAAAAGATGGCCAAGAATTGTTTGCATTTCACAATCCGGCCTTATTGGGTAGTAGAAAACAAGGGCTGTAAATAAAATTAACACGGGATATTTGGCACTGTGTTTTTTAAATGAATTTAATACGCTGCTATATAAAAGCCCAAGCCCAAACATTAAAATGCATCCCCCAATTTCTCCATAATTTATATAGGCATCTCCCAGTGAGCTTAAGCCCATAGTAGTTCCTGTTGTTACACGAATGTTAGAATACTTATAAAATATTTCCGGGTCTCCCGCCCTTAGTTTATCCGGCGCAAGTATTCTTGGTAATATGGCTGCTTCAAACAATTGGTATAGCTCCTTCCCTCCTGAAAAAGGTTCCTTTGCCGGAACTGTTGTCATTATGTTAGTAATAATAAATCCCTGGTTGATCCGCACATTAGATTCAGCCATTTTTTTGAAGTTAAATAAGCCGTTATCCTTGTTTTCAGTTTCATAGACGTTTGTAAAGGTTTCTATTCCCCCTCCTCCGGGAGTTTGTATTGCACTGCGATAATTTGCTTTGAGTAATTGTATAGTAAGCGCCATGAATATAAAAGCAGAAGCTCCAATCACTTTTGTTTTAAAACTTATTTTATATTTTATAGCAAACACAGATGCAGTGAAAATGATCCACGTAAGCAAGTCATGAAACATGCCCTCTCCAAGCGACGAAGACAAGATGGAACCAATAACAACTACCGTCGGAAGTACTTTTAACTGTTCGGTGCCCAACACCAACAGGAACAGCCCTATAAATTTAAAGCTACCCAGCAGGTAAAACACAAATGCAAGATCTGAGGAGAAATAAGAAGAAAAAAGGCTGGTAAGGAATCCACCTATTATAAAAGCATAAGGAAGTTTCGGATTATTTTTTACAAAAAGCCTGATGCGCTTTTCATCTACCACTTCCCCGTTTAATTTACCGGCAAACAAGTGCAAACCTATAATAAATGCGCATACTGCCGGGATAGCATAGCTAAAATAGTCCATTTCCGGTACCCTCATTACATACATAAAGTATTGGTATTTGTCCAGGCCATTGTAGGCAAAGGTTGGGCCTATAAAAAACTGGACACACATAAATGAACCGAGTAAATGGCGTACCGGTATTACATGCGCAATAGAATCAAAAAGCAACCCGAACTGGTAGAGAGAAATTACGATAGCAAAAAATCCGACCCAGCTAAGGTCAATAAATGACAGCCGTATAAAAAGCGAAACTAAAGCTAACCCGCCCCAATTGAAATTTGGATGAAATAAAGATCTCAATTTTTATAAAAATATTTAAGTGGTTTTACATTCATATAGTTTGCTCAATGGCTTCGCAAATTTTTTCAAAATTCCAGTTTTTAATTATATCCATGGATGAACCACCCATTTTCGATAAAATGTTTTTTTCTGCATACAGCTTTTTCATTTTTGCAGCGAGGTCTTCAGCATCGCCGCTTCGGAAAATATAACCATTATTACCTTCTTCTACCAGGTCTATGGCGCAGCCACATTTATCACTTACCAAAACTGCCTTGCCAGCCGCCATTGCCTCGTTTACTGCCAGCCCCCATGTTTCGCCCGGCCCGTGCGAAGGCAAAACAAACACATCTGCCGCCTGGTAAATTTCAGGCATTTTACTCTGGTTTTGAAAATCAACAAAGTAAATGTTTTGTTTAAATTCATGATCTTGCTCCTCAACAACTTCTTTTAGGCTCGTTTCAAGCAAACCATTTCCAATAATTAAAAGACGGGCATTACTCATCCGGCAGTCGAGAAACGCCTTTATCAAAAGAGCAGGATCTTTTTTACCTTCCAGTTTCCCCGCAAAAAGAAAAACTACTTCATTGCCTTTAATGCCGTAGGCCTCTCTTATAGGGTTACCAGGCTGCGGCTTTGTAAATCGTTCATTGTCTACAGCGTGTGGAGCAAAAACCAACTGCTCATTTTGCAAGCCATATTTTAAATAATACTCCTTATTGGCTTTACCTACATATAACGCTGTATCAACGTGGCTATATATCCAGCTAAGCATTATTTTTCTTGCCAGTTTTTTTATAGAAAATCCTTTTGGCTCATCTAACAAA
>JBBPZF010000112.1:0-2942 GCA_038199105.1 Chitinophagales bacterium
GAATGCCATTACACATTCCTATGCAGCGTGAAGTATAATAAACGAAATGTCCTGGCATTATTGCTTGAAAGGATAGAAAACATTGGAAAGAATTCATTTCGCACCTCTCAAAATATGAACACTGGCATAAAAAATACCTTGACGATGTTTATGATGGAACACACAGGAAGTTGAAACTCGAAAATGAAAAAATAAAAATCAATTCTTTTGAATCAAACGCCTACCTGAAAATTTTAAAGACTTTATAAAATCTATTCAAAAATTTACAGGGAATGAACAAAATATAAATGGACTGGGCGCCACGGTCAATATTTACTACGATCATGGTAAGCAGCAATTTTATGAGAACAATCCTTATCGTGGATATTTATCAACTATGCAGTGTATCGCACATTTTGGTTTACGCAAAATACCTATAGTTGATTCGGTGATAATAGATGGTATAATAATAAACAAGAAGTACTCAAAAATGTAAAAGCAAATCAAACGTTGGATGTCAATATTACAAATGCAAAAGAATTTTACTCACACGGACAAAAAGGGACAGATACAAATGCTTTGTTCAAAGAGGTGACCCGTGTCTCAGATATAAATTACAAGGACAGCCAACAGGATTTTATTGATTTCAATATTCAAAAGCTATTGCCTCATAAGTTATCAGAATACAGCCCGGCTCTGGCCGCAGGAGATATTGATGGAAACGGATTGGACGATATAATTATTGGCGGAAATTCCTATAACCTGGCGAAGGTTTTTTTGCAGCGACCCGGTGGCAAATTTAAACAGCAGGACTTACTACCAGCTAAAGAGAAAAAATTCGATGCCTACCAGGATGAGGGCATCTTAATATTTGATGCTAACGGAGATAACAGGCCAGATGTGTATATTGCCAGTGGCGGTTACAAATATCCATCAGGCAGCGCTAACTACCAGGATCGGTTGTATATAAATGATGGAAAGGGAAATTTTTACAAAGATTCTGCGGCTTTGCCGCAAAACTTTACAAGCAACCTTTGTGTAAGAGCATTTGATTATAACAATGATGGTAAGCTCGATTTATTTGTATCAGGCCGCGTTGACCCGTGGCATTATCCCAGGCCTGTAAGCAGTTTCATTTTAAGAAACGATTCAAAAAATGGTGTTGCCCACTTTACCGATGTTACCGACGAGATAGCTCCCGGCCTAAAAAATATCGGGCTGGTTTGCGATGCTTTGTTTACCGATTTTGATAATGATGGTGCTACTGATTTAATACTTGCCGGAGAATGGATGCCGGTAACTTTTTTAAAAAATACTAATGGAAAATTCGTGAATGTAACGGCAGCGACAGGCATTGAAAATAAAACCGGTTGGTGGAATTCGATTGTGGCGGGCGACTTCAGGCATACGGGAAGAATGGATTATATCGTGGGGAATGTCGGTGCAAATACTTTATACCAGGCAAGCGACAAGTACCCCATTTATATTACAGCAAAAGATTTTGACAACAATGGAAATTATGATGCAATTCCTTCCTTGTTTTTACCTGACAAAGATGGAAACTTAAAAGAGTATCCCGCCTTTGGCAGAGACGATATGATTAAGGAAATGATAAGCACCAAAAAAAGATTTACTACTTATAAAGCATTTGCCAATGCAACCATGGATAGTATAATTCCGGAAGCACAGCGCAAAGGTGCGCTACGCTTGAAGGCAACGATGCTGAAATCATGTTTTCTTCGCAATGAAGGCAATGGAAAATTCACCATGATTCCCTTGCCGCTGCAGGCACAGGTTTCAACATTAAATGGAATGATTGCAGATGACTTTGATGGCGATGGCAATCTTGATGTACTTATGAATGGAAACGATTATGGCACAGAGGTGTCAGTTGGAAGATATGATGCGCTGAATGGACTTTTGCTGAAAGGTAATGGTGCAGGTGGCTTTTCACCGCTTACCATTTTACAAAGTGCAATTTATATTCCGGGAAACGGTAAGGCTCTGGTGAAGCTACAGAATGCCGCTGGGAATTATCTTGTCGCGGCGAGCCAAAACCGGGGTGCACTAAAATTATTTGAGCTTAAAACAAAAACAAAAACAAATATCATAAGATTACATTCGGATGATGTAAGTGCTATTATGAGTTTTAAAAATGGTACCATTCAAAAAGAAGAATTTTATAATGGCTCTTCTTTTCTTTCCCAGTCCGCCAGGTTTATATTGATTAATAGCCATATGATAAGAGTTGAGATTTTAAATAGCAAGGGCGTCAGCAGAAAAATATTTTTAGATAAATTAAGTAAGTAAGTAAGAAAAAGATGTCCATTGGAAAATATGGTTTTATGTCACTGCGTAAGCATACAGAAAAAAATATCTTTGGCATACATTCACGCAAATAAGATTAGGACTCTCCGGGAATTTTTTTTACAATGATGCGTTTATTTATCACCCTATAAGCGTCGTACAGGACGAATTCGGAGGTTTTTTGCCTTTCTTTTTTAACTTAGCGACCATGTGAACATTCCCTCAATGCCAGCAACAATTTAAGCATACCAACCAGGTGCATTCCTGCAACGATAAAACGTTGGCAAATTTTTTCAAAGGTAAATCTCCCTTAACGTTAGAACTGTTCTGGCATTTTGCAGAAAGCTTTCAGGAATTTGGACTGGTTACTATTCATCCCACAAAAAGCATGATAGCTTTTGCAGCCGACAAGCGCATGGTATATGTAACCCGGTTGGGTAAAAATTTTGTAGACGTTACTTTTCCGTTCACAGAACCGTATTACGATAATCTTTGCTTTCATAAAATAGCACAGGTACCGGGCCAACAGCAATTCAATCATCACTTTCGCATGTATAGCAAAGAAGATGTAAATGACGAGGTATTAGGTTTTATGAAACTTGCATATACCGAAGCCTTGTAAATCTTCGGGACATGAAAGTATAAATGATAACTGC
>JBBPZF010000113.1:0-2219 GCA_038199105.1 Chitinophagales bacterium
AGCATTTTTACGGTACTCAGGCGATGTGCCACCACTATCACCGTTTTATTTTTAAAAAATTGCTGTAGATTTTCTAATATTATTTTTTCATTGTTTGCATCCAAAGAATTGGTGGCTTCATCAAAAAAAATAAATTCGGGATTTTTATAAACTGCTCTTGCAATGGACAGTCTTTGTTTTTGACCACCGCTTATTCCATTGCCTTCGGCTCCCATCTTTGTATAAAAGCCAAGAGGAAGTGATTCAATGAAAGACAGGATATTAGCGGTATTGCAGGCATCAAGAAGACGCTGGTCATCCACCCTTTCATCTGTTACCGTTATATTTTTTCGGATGTTATCATTAAAAATAAAATTATCCTGCATAACTGCGCCGCTTATACTTCGCCAGAATTTCGGGCTGATGGTTTTAAAGTTTGCATTGCCCAAATATATTTCCCCTTTGTAGCTTTCATAAAAACGCAACAGCAATTTTACCAAAGTACTCTTGCCACTTCCACTCATGCCCACAATTGCAGTCACTTTCCCCTGTGGTATTTCTAAATTTATATTCCTTAACACCGGTTCATTACCGGCGCCTGGATAAGTGAAAGAAAGATTTTTTATTTGGATGCTATGCTCCGGCGGAAGATAATGATTGAAATGTTTATGAACAGGCTCCTCATCATCCAAAGAATGAATATCGTTTAAGCGCTCTATGGATATTTTTGCATCCTGTGCCTGTTGGGTAAACCCGATCAGTTGCTCGATGGGGCTATTAAGCTGGCCTATGATATATTGAATGGCCAGCATCATACCAAGAGTAAGCTCACCATCAATAACGAGTTTGGCAACAAGGAAAGTAATTAAAATATTCTTTCCCTGGTTAATAAAAAAAGCGCCTATCTGCTGATACTGCGTAAGCGATAAACTTTTAAAATTGATTTTAAACAAACCCGCCTGCAACCCTTCCCACGCCCAGCGGTATGTGTTTTCAGCATTGTTGAGTTTTATTTCCTGCATGCCATACACTAGTTGCATGGTGGCATTATTTTCTCTTGCCGCAATGGCAAAGCGCTTATAATCTAATTGCCGCCGGTAGCGTAAAAATACACGTACCCATAGCAAATATAAAATGCTGCCAACTGCAAAAATGAAAAATACAGTAGTATTATAATTGAACAACACAAAAGAAAATATAAGCAGGTTGAACATGGAGAAAAAAGTATTTAACGCCGTGCCGGTTAAAAAACTTTCGATGCGGTGATGATCTCGTATGCGCTGCATAATATCTCCCGGATGCTTGCTGTCAAAAAACTGTATGGGCAGCTTTAAAAGCTTGCTCCAAAAACCGGAAAGCAGTGAAAGATTAATACGGACACTTATGTGCAGTAACATCCTGCTGCGGATAAATTCCACTACCGTTTGTGGAAACAGCAGCATGAGTTGCGCTGCTAAAACTATCTGTATAAAATTCAGGTTTTGTGTATTGATACCAGTATCCACGATGCTTTGCGTGAGGTAAGGGAAAATAAGCTGTATAATGCTCCCAAGCAACAGGCCGAGTCCGATCTGAAAAAAATTCCTTTATTTTCTTTTAAATAGCCGAATAAAAAATTCCAGCCGACTTTTCTTTTTTCCATTTCCCCGCCATCAGTAAAATCCATTTCTTTAAACTGCGGTGTGCTTTCTAATAAAAGAGCTATCCCTTTATCAGTATTATTTTCTAAGGTTGAAGCCCATCGCCTGGAAAATTCATCTCTGCTTAAAGTAATCATCCCTTTGGCAGGATCGGCAATAATTAATTTTTTTTTTGATGATTGAGGTGTTAATACAACGAAGTGATATTGATCCCAATGCAGAATAGCAGGCAATGGAGCATCATTGATGAGTTGTTCAAAAGTAAGTTTAGCGCCTACTGATTTTAAACTGATGCTTTCTGCCGCATCGGCAAGGCCAAGCATAGATACACCTTGTTTTCCGTATTGCGATTTGTTGCGAAGGTAATCAAGCGGAATGCTCCTTCCATAATGCTTTGCCACCATGCGAAGACAAGTGGGGCCACAGTCCATGGCATCAAGTTGTTTATAGAGAGGGAAGGATTTCATGGGTGCATCCCAAATTGTCGCTATTGAAAATATTGTAAATTTAGGGAACCAATATTTACTATTATGACTAGAGAAGAATATCTTGCTATAGCATCTGAAAAATACGATGAACTGCAAGCACTCAAGAAAATCG
>JBBPZF010000114.1:0-2884 GCA_038199105.1 Chitinophagales bacterium
CATTGGTTTCTTAATGGATTTCATTACACAAGGTATTTGTTTAACGCTTTTAAACAAAAAGAAGTATCGCCGCTATCCTGGGTTTGTAACTTGGGATTTCCAAGGTTTGTATTATGAACAAGAATTATAACTGTAATAGCCGGTACTGTCTTCTATTCACCTCCTTAGGTGTGCTTCATCTTCACAAGTCCACCTTTAAAAAAATGCTAAGTAAAACACCTACGCCGGTGGAAAAAGTGAGGCATAGCCTGATGCCAGGCTTTCTTGTGCCGTTAAGTACCAATCAATTTTTAATAAAGTCACTGCTCTATTATGCGATGCTGCAAATGTAGTTTACACAAGGCGTTGGACTTTTCCTTTCAACTAATGTATGAATATGGGATAGGCCTGCTGGTTCGGGTTTACAGTAGATAGATCTACCACTGTATTATTTAATTGTACAGAATAAATTTGGTTTATACAGTAACATTGCGACTTAGTAATCGTAAAGTGGCACTTAATTGAATTTTGCTCAGTTTTAATATTTGAGATCGGGATCAACCTCTGCTTTTTTGGTAAATAAATTTGCCAGTCATTTCCAGCTTTTATCCCATAAGGTTGATAGCCGGTATTGAGAAGAATTGTATGATTACTTTGGTATACTGTACTGCTATCATTAATAAAAAACGACGTATCAACTAAGTGTTGGTAATTACTATTGGCCTCGTATTTCCGTAAGACAACGGTATCGAAATCGTTTTTTGAAAATCCAATAAATCCAACTTCGATGCTTGTATCTGAGCATGGAACGTCTCTTGAACAACCGTATACAACAAACATTAAAAGTAAAACTATGAGAATATTTTTCATTGGTCGACTTTAAACTATAACTCATCAAATAATACCGCAGCTATCCGGAGTTTGTAAATCCGGATATTATCAAGGCAGAAAATCTAATTAAAGTTGATTTGAAAAGAATGCATACATACTTACCGGTCAAATCTTTCCGGCGAAGCAATCCAAACCTGTTTTAGTAGTGAGTTACCTCCAGCGTTTTGCCGTGGCTATGAAACAATTTTTGAAACGTTTTACAAGAATAAATAGCGGGTGAAATATTCTACACAGAAGTTGTGCAGTGAAGATATTTCTATAAACAGGTACAGGATTTTAGTTTACAAAAAAAAATTATCGTTAATAATAATTACTATTTATTCAGCCGGTATAAATAACACAAAATATGAAAGCCGTGCCAGTCCAACGTTTGCTATTTAAAAAAACGCAATAACATCTACAGTAAAGCTGGTTACTTTTTACTTTTCCGGCAATGCGAAAAAGTGTTTCTATAAAATAATATAAAGCTTTATGGAATCCGGCCTGTTACCACCTTGAGATATGGCACGGTTTTGAATAATTTTTTATCGTAATGAAAGAAAATAATTTACCAGGTAACGATCTTAAAAATAACCCTCATAATAGTGATGGCGTATTATCTATCCCGGTAATAAACGAGGTAGTTACTGTTGAAAAAAATATTATTGAAACAGGTAAGGTAAAAATAAAGAAAAACGTTTCATCCACAGAGAAGAACGTGAAGGTGGCTGTAGATAAAACGGATGTAGAAGTTAAAACTGTAATGATTAACAGGTTGGTGGATGAAGCGCCTGAAGCTGTAAGATACGAAGGTGACACCATGATTATTTCGGAATTGCAGGAGGTTTGTGTGGTGCGCCTTATGCTCGTAAAAGAGATTCATGTAACCACTAAAAAAAGTACAGTGAATGAGGAGCGCAAAGTGACATTGAGAAAAGAAGAAGTTGTGGTTGAAAAAAGCGCCAGCGTAAACAATAGTCTTTAAACAATTATCATAATAACTTAAAACAATGAACATGAAAACAGTAGTTGGTTTATTCGATACCGCTGATGAAGCTCAAAATGCGGTAAACGAACTTAAAAGTAGCGGCTTTAATTCAGACAATATTGACATATCTTATAATGCCGATAGAGATATTTCAGATGATAAATATTCTGATAATCACAGTAACGCCGCTTCCACGGAACACAAGGAAACAGGGAGCAAGGTGGGCAATTTCTTCAGGAATCTTTTCGGCGAGGATGATGACCAGGCAGACCGTTATTCGCGGGTGGCTACTAAAGCGGGTTGCATAGTTACGGTGCATGCTGAGTCAGAAGAAGAAGCCCGGAATGCTGCTGATGTGCTGGACGATTACGGCGCAATGAATGTGGATGACAGGGCAGCCGAATATGGCTACAATGATAATAGCGATACCAGCAAAGCTGAATATGGCTATAATGATAATAATGATACCAGCAATTCGCCTGAAAGCCTGAAAGTAATAAAAGAGGATGTACAAATAGGGAAGAAAGAGGTTGAAACAGGTGGCGTGCGGGTTCGTAGCCGGATCATAGAGCGGCCGGTAGAGGAAAATCTTCGCCTGAGACAAGAAAAAGTTACTGTAGAAAGAACGCCTGTTGACAGAGTTGCTACAGATGCTGACCTGAAAAATTTTAAAGAAGGGGAGATAGAGATGACTGAAACTACTGAAGTAGCAGATGTAAACAAACAGGCCAGGGTAGTAGAAGAAGTGAAGCTATCAAAGAATGTTACGCACGAGGATAAAACAGTGAAAGAAACAGCTCGTGATACACAGGTAGATGTAGAAGACCTTACGAAGGGAAATAAAAGAAATAATTATTAAGGATACCTTATTTTTGGTACTAAAAAGTTGAAGCCGGATATTCCGGCTTTTTCTATTGCATAAGTTAAGAGATACATTGCCACGATAATCTCCCGAAATTCACAATAAGCAAAAACAAAAGTGCGTTAACGTCATAAATATTTTTATGAGCGCACTCAGAATTATAGGTTTTGAAATTAAAATGAACG
>JBBPZF010000115.1:0-2244 GCA_038199105.1 Chitinophagales bacterium
AAAAAAGAACCTACAGACCATAATTAATAAAGTGAGAGCAAAATATCCCAATGCTAAAATTATGCTGGAGGGCATGCAGATTCCGCCAAATATGGGCCAGCAATATGCCACAGAATTTAAAAATATCTATCCTGAATTAGCATCAAAAAATAATACAGCATTAGTTCCTTTTCTTCTAAAAGATGTGGGCGGTGATCCAAAGCTTAACCAGCAGGATGGCATTCACCCAACGGCCGAGGGCCATAAAATAGTTACACAAAATGTATGGAATGTGTTGAAAGGAATTTTGTAAATATTTGCGCACTCTATACTGCAGTTGCCCTGAGATTACCTGCTTAACTACCTATAAGTTTAGAAAGAAGTCTCAACACAAATGGGCCTCTTTCATTAATAACTTTATTATGAACTATTTTTTCCAGCTCATTTCTTTTGGTGCAAACTGATTTTTCAATTTTCATTGTGCAAATGCAATCATGCAATTGAATAAAAAGCTGTGTGAGCTTTTCTTTCTCACTTTCCTTCAATTTTCCATCTGTGCAGTAATAGGTTACTTCGAGGTGACCGTCATCTGGCATCAGAACGATTATTTTACTGGATTTTGTCTGCATCTTCTTTTTTTACTTTGCATCTATCAAATGCCAAACCACACCGCTTTAAGAGAGATAAAAGTTATTCAGTGTTTGGGGATAACCGCTTTTGTTTATTTATAATGAAGATGCATTTTTCTGAACTCTACCGGAAATGCAATAAATTTATAGTCAAAATAAAATAACATCATCTAAAAAAATAAGCATGAAAAAACTTATCATACTGGCACTACTGGTAACACCGTTTCTTATAAATGCCCAGGATACAGGCATCCATTTTCAACATGATGCAAGCTGGAAAGAAATACAGGCTAAAGCAAAAACCGAAAACAAATATATTTTTATGGATTGCTTTACTACGTGGTGCGGCCCGTGTAAATATATGAGCGCTGCCATTTTTCCTTTGCAAAACGTAGGAGAATTTATGAATGATAAATTTATTTCAGTAAAGGTGCAGTTGGATACCACTGACAAAGATAATGATGCGGTAAAAGCCTGGTACCAGGATGGCCATGACCTAGCTAAAGAGTATAACGTTGTGGCATACCCGACGTATCTTATATTCGATGCGAATGGCAAAATTGTTCACCGTTTTGTAGGTTCAAGTCCTGCAGACGAATTCCTGTTAGCTGCTAAAAAATCCCTCAACCCCGAAACACAATACTACACATTGCTCAACCAATATAAGGCAGGAAAAAAAGATGAAGCATTTCTCAGGACGGTAGCACTTGCCTCCGCTGATGCATATGATATGGAAAATGCAAAAAACATATCCAATGAATACCTTGCTACGCAAAGTGATCTTTACACAAAAGAAAATTTAGGATTTATTCAAAAATTTACCCAATCAAGCAAAGACAAAGGCTTTGATATCCTGTTACAGAATCCTGCAAAAGTAGATGCCGTGCTTGGCGAGGGATCAGCCTCGGCAGCGATACAGCCCATTATTATGCGTGAAGAAGTTTTCAAGCATTTTTCCAACGATCCCAAAAGCCTAATTGACTGGAACGAAATAAGCAATGAGCTTACAAAAAAATATCCGGCACAGGCAGATGAAGTTCTTGCAAAGGCAAAAGTGATCTGGTATCAACACGCAGGTGACTGGACTAATTACCAGCCTGCTATTATTGATTATATGAAAAAATATGGCGCAAAGGCTCCCCCTGAAGAATTGAATAGCTATGCATGGACCGTTTTCCAAAATTGTCCTGACATGAAATGTGTAACCGAAGCGCTGGACTGGAGCAAGCGCAGCTTTAAAAATGAAGAAAACCCTGCCTTTATTGATACCTACGCCAATATACTTTACAAGCTTGGTAAAAAAGATGAAGCTCTAACCTGGGAAAAGAAAGCCCTCGATCTCGCTTCCGAGCCAGATAAAAAAGGCTACCAGGAAACAATAGAAAAAATGACGAAAGGCGAAAAAACCTGGAACTAAAAAAGGAAAAGTTTAATAAATTGAAATGATAACGGGACTCGATAAAAACACGGCACTTATACTTATTGATCTGCAAAATTCAATCGTAAGGCAGCCACTGGCGCATCCTATCGATAAGGTATTAAGCAACGTAAATCTGTTGATAGCTGCATTCAGAAAAAAAGAATTACCCATAGTAGCCGTAAATGTAAACCCTAACGGTGCAGCATGGACGAAAAC
>JBBPZF010000116.1:0-2682 GCA_038199105.1 Chitinophagales bacterium
CTTGATGAAGCTGGTGTAAACACTGGTTACGGCGTTAAATTCTTACAGCAACTTACAGGTAATTTTAGTTCTGGTATGACTGCGAACAATAAGGGTATTTGTCCAGATAGTGTTTTACTCACTTCCGTTTACTACTCTTCAACGTCCGCGGCTCAAATGGAATTCACTGGTTTAAATCCAGCTAAAAAATATAATGTAGTTGTTCTTAGCAGTTCGAACTCGGGTGATGACGCCACAGCAAGTTTTACCTCAGGTGGCCAATCAGTAACTTTAAACGGGATGTATAATGGAACAAAAACAGTCCAGTTAAATGGTCTGGCGCCCAGCGCCTCAGGAATTATTGATGTTAGTTTTACAAAATCGGTATCCGCTTTAAATGTAAATCTTAACGCAGTGATATTGCAGGAATATAGTGGTGCGCCGTTAATAAGGCCCGCAGATTTGTTTACAGAAACTGTTCTTCAGCCAGATAAAATTAATCTTACATGGAGCGATAGAAGCAACAATGAAACAGGATTTGAAATCTGGAGGTCAACTTCGTTTGCAGGACCTTACACTATTATCGCAACCACCACTTCGAATCTTACTACATTTAGTAATAGCGGACTAACCCCTAATACAAAATACTATTACAAAGTAAGAGCTAAAATGAATACCACCTTTAGTGCATTCAGTAACATCTCAACCGTTACTCTACCATCACAAATAGTGTTACTCAATTGGGATATTAACTACCATGCACCATCGCCATGGAACAGCACAGATGCACCGCCTGTTGCAGGAGGCACTTTCAGTAATTTACACGATACTGCACTCAATAATACAGGTTATGAAATGTTGATTGTTCAACCTTTCAACGGCGAATTTTATGCAGGCGTAAATACCGGCGGCTTATTCCCTAATAATGTAATGCAAAGCAACTACTGGACTGATGCATCCCAAACCAGCCAGGTCAAGCTTTTAAATCTTGATCAAAGAAAAACATACCGGATTGGTTGCTTTGGAAGCGCCACCTGGTATGGATTTTTTAATGCTACTTACACCATTAACGGCACAACACTGAAATTAAATAGTCATAACAATAATTCTAAAGTGGTTTACTTTGAGGATGTAACGCCTAATGCAGATGGAGAAATTCTGATAGATATATCTCCGGAAGCCGGAAGCCCTTATTGCTTCACAGCCGCTATCACAATTGAAGCTTATGACGCCTCGGGCTCACAGGCTTTACCAATTGCTGGTAAGCCTGCTCCAGTTCCAGGTGAGAGAGAATACCAGGCACCAGCCTCAGAGGGAGATACCGTTTTGATATCATCCGTGAAGGCATTCCCTAATCCATTTATTGATAATCTAAAAGTGGATTTAGCTCTTTCGTCCAGAGCAAAACATGTTTCACTTGCCGTTTATGATGTAAATAGCCGTATGGTTTACCAGAAGGTCTTAGGATCAGGCCAAATTACAAGCCAACATCAAATCCTTGATTTAGCAATGACAAAAGCGTTACCGCCAGGAACTTATTTTTTAAAGGTGATCTGCGACGGAATAGCGCAGCAAACAATAAAGCTGGTAAAAACGCGATAGAGCAATTATCATAATTGAAAAGATCCGGTATTTTGTGTACCGGATCTTTTTGTTGTAAAATGGTCTGCCGTGGGCCTTTTATTCATATCCAGTCCTGTTATTGATATAATTTCCAAAGTACTTATTTCATCTATACCATCAATCCGCCAGCCGTGGTTGCCAAAAGTTTTCGTATAGGGGTATCCGTGGGAATTCTATTTTCAAATTAAGCTCATACTTTTTCATTGAAGTATGTTAGTTAGTTTTTATTCTTCTCGGAATCGTTATTCTTTTTAGTGACACGTTTTTCATTCTTTTGTTATCTATAACATATTCGGCCTGATCTTCATTAAGTGTAATTGAGGAATATAAATCCTGCAAAGGCGATAATCTTTTTTTTATTGTCTCAATATATTCGGGTTTATTATCTATTAAAACTATATTTCTATCATTAGTTAATGCAGCGATACCTATGGTGTCGTTTCCACCAAAAGGATCAAGAATATTATCGCCTTCTTTTGTAATAGTTAGGAACGCCAAAAAAAGATGTTTTTGTTATACCTCAATCTGTTCAAAAGTAATCTCAAGTTTCTTGCACAGAAAATCCAATACCCCCATTGCTCGATCTCTGGCATAATGTGTCTCTATTGTATATCCCTTATATCTTGCAGGACTAAAAAATTGGTTTCCATTTGGATGTATAGGAGGTTCTTCGTTTGTGACAATATACCTAGCAGTTCCGGTTCCCCAAGGCAAAGGAAGTTTGTCAATAAGTTTATTATTTACTAAGTATTCTAAAATATTTTTAAACAAAGTTTTTACCATATCACCTTCAAAGATTTGCCCATTCACATGTACGGCTAAACGACCTACTTTTCTCCCTTTTGTTGGAATATCTGAAGTCGAATAATCAATTGCATTTGCTTCTTGCAAAGCGTCAAATATTGAATCAAATACATCTTTATACTTTTCATATAAATCCAATGAAAGTCGTTTTTCTTCTTCTGTGATTGCCATTTTAATTCCTTTATGTGTTCTGTTTAAATTTTTAATATACTGGATAATAATAGGTTTTACATTTGGATTTAAATGGCTAATTAATATTTTGATGTGCTATGAGTA
>JBBPZF010000117.1:0-2767 GCA_038199105.1 Chitinophagales bacterium
CGTATAAAACATTTTGCTTTAGCGGGAAGTCCTGTTAGTATGTTGATTGTTTTTGCACTAAAACTAAATTGATAGTATGTAAAAAGCCGGTCGAAAACCGACGATAATAAATAATTAAAAAACTTCCCTAATATTATATCGAATCTTGAACGCTATCCCATAAGGCTTAGCCATTTCGTGATCTCTTTTTTATTTTTACTCATCTTCTTTTGCAGTCTTCCCAGCAACTCTTCTTCTTTTCCTATTTCATATACCAGATCTTCATTGGTGAGATGAGGATACTGTTTTTTTAATTGCTCCTTTTTAGTTTCCCAATCGTTAATTCTTTCTGTTTGCATAATATTTTTATTTTGAGTGTTTGGATAAATTAATAGATGCCGAAAAGCAGAAACTATTTGTTCAGTTTTATCAATAATGCTTTCATTTCTGCTATCTCTTTTTTCTGCGATTCAATAATGCCGTCAGCAAGCTTTCTTACTTCAGGATCTTTGATGTCCGCATTTTCACTGGTCATTATTGCCGAAGAATGATGCGGTATCATTGCCTTCATGTATTGAATATCACCGATGGGCGTTTGGGTGCGGAGGGCAGCCAATGTTAAGGTGAAAATTACAATACCGGCTATGACTATTCCCCCATTCATTTTTTTATCAGGATACATCTTGCCCATCACTAGTATCATTACAACTGCCATTACCGAAACCATTAATATTGCCATATAAATGCGGGTGGCGCTTATATAAAAATGGTTTAGCTCTACTATATTTAAAAACATTACACCATACATACAGATGAATGATATAAACATTATCAGTGCGAATTTTTTGTAACTCATGTTTGCCATTGTTTTAAGTTTTAAGTTTGTTTTATTTGTGTGTAAAAGTTTGTAAGCACCGGCGTCTGCTATTAAAATATTCCTTTTTCATGATTTAGATTTTAAATTAATAAATTAGACTAATGCCTGCACCCCATCCATGATTGCTGTCGTAGTTGCCGGAAATGCCAGGTTTCTTGCCACCACATATTTAAGTTGCGCATTCCATATCAGTCTGTATTGCATGTCACCATCATTTTTACATCATCCTGCAGGCAGGCCGAGGCACGATGGTTAAAAATCGTTGCACATTTAGGATAGGCGTCTATGCATTCCTGTTAGGTGTGGTATCCTGTGATCGTATTGGGCTATTATGGTTAACAATTATTTTTAAAAATTTATTATTCAACTATCTCTGCCTTATACCCGGCTTTCCGGACAATAGCCTGAACCTCGTCTCCTTTTAAAGTGTCCGTTTCTACGGTAAGTATTTTATTTGGATTAGTGGTATCCACTTTCCATTCTTTGATATCTTTATTTGCATTTAGATGCGGTGTAACTGTGGCTACACAACCTCCACAATTAAGGTTTGTTTTAAACTTGTATTTTTTCATAATTTATATTTTTTGACTTTTTATAATTTCATCCACTTTAATCGTAAGCTATTGGTAACTACCGATACAGAACTTAATGCCATAGCGGCTCCTGCAATCATTGGGTTTAACAGGAATCCATTTACAGGATAGAGAATGCCCGCTGCAAGAGGGATGCCAATAATATTATAAATAAATGCCCAGAAAAGATTTTGCCTGATGATCTTTACAGTTTGCTTTGATAAACGAATTGCCTTTGAAACATGCTGAAGATTCGATGAGATCAATGTCATCTTTGCAACGTCCATTGCTATATCAGTTCCTGCACCCATTGCAATACTCACGTCTGCCTGCGCCAATGCATGGCTGTCGTTTATGCCATCACCTATCATCGCTACTGTTTTCCCCCGCGCTTGTAATTCCTTTACAAACGCAGCCTTATCATCAGGTAATGTTTCTGCCTTAAAATTTTTAATTCCTGTTTTGGCAGCAACTGCCGCTGCTGTTTTTTTGCTATCTCCCGTAACCATATACACCTCTATACCCGCATCCATTAATTCCCGTATAGCCTCAGTTGACGTCTCTTTTATTTTGTCTGCAATGGCAACGGCTGCAAGAGCGGTTGTACGATCAGCAAACCAGATAACCGTATTTGCATCTTCTAACCACGCCTCTGATTTCTCTAATAGTTCTGGAGAAATTTCAATCTCCTTATCTTTCATCATTACGGAACTACCAGCATAATAACTATTGCCATCATACATTACTGATACGCCAGCGCCGGTTATACTTTCAAATGTATCTAAAGCAACTTTTAAAATTTTTTGTTGGTCGAAATATTTTACAATCGCTTCCGCAAGGGGATGTTCCGATTTAGCCTCTATGCTATACAGTAAGGCCGATAATTCCGGAATGCCCGCACCTTCTTTCCAGGCTATTCCAGATACTTCAGGATGTCCCTCGGTGATAGTCCCGGTCTTATCAAGAATGATGGCATTTATTTTTTTTGCCTGTTCAAGGCTTTCAGCATCTTTTATGAGCACTCCGTTTTCTGCTCCTCTACCTACCCCAACCATGATGGCAGTAGGAGTCGCCAGGCCCATTGCGCAAGGACATGCGATCGCCAGTACAGTTACCATAGCGAGTACTCCATGTATCACGCCGGTATCACCTCCAAATATGGCCCATACAATAAAAGATAAAATGGCAATTCCAATAACTACAGGAACGAAAATGCCGGCTATTTTATCTACCAGCTTTTGCACCGGCGCTTTACTGCCCTGTGCCTCCTGCACCATTTTAATAATGTGAGCCAATAATGTTTCTGCTCCCACTTTTTCCGCTTTGAAAACAAAGCTTC
>JBBPZF010000118.1:0-4461 GCA_038199105.1 Chitinophagales bacterium
CGTTCTGTTAGCATTTATTTTTATAAGACTATTTGGAATCGTAGGAACTCCATGAGAGCAGCCTGCCCCTGTTATCAACGCATACATGGTGTTGCCAATAAAGGCCACATCACCAACGCCGCTGACGTCGCCAAATGCATTCATAGTGGAAGGCAGGTGTTCAACCCACGTACTGCGGGTTCCTCCCATGTCAATGCGGGAAATGCGGCTGCCGTTTACATCTCCCGTATATGGACCTACGGGCGCAATTACCTGGTCGCATCCTGAGGAATAATTCTTACCGCCAACGCCACCTTCAGCGACATATAAATATCCATCGGGGCCAAACTTAAGCCCCCGCGGGCTGTTAAGTCCGGTCGCAAAAACTTTTGTCGAAGTAACAATAGTATCGTCAGCATCACAAAAATGCTGGTGCTCTTTTTTGCACGATGTAAAGAAAATTGTGGTAAGTATAAGCCCGCACAATTGGAATATAATTTTGAATTTCATAAATGATTATTTTTTTTTGATAAAAAACTTTATTGCTGCTTTTCAATAAGCAAATTTTGTCAGTGATGAGATCGGTTAAGCAGGCTCATTGCGGCAGCGAAAAACCTTGAAACAGGAATTTTTAAATCCCCTGGTCGTTGGAATAAGGGGTATAATTATTTTACAATTCATACAAAAAGACAGGAGTCTTACAGGCAGCAAAAAAGAAATAACACTGTTAAAATAGAGTTCGCCGGGAACTATGCCGAATGAATATTGGACAAGGCTTTTCTTAAGGAGAGAGGTAAATTATTTAGAACCAATGGGATTACTAATATAATAGTTTTCCTTGATAAAAGAAAGAAAGGCTTAATTTTTTTGTTATTAAACTGTCCTTTCCAATGGTTTCTTATATTGGAAGGCGGGTTTGAAGATGCAGACCGGCACGACTTAGCGGCTTAACATGTTGCCCAAAAGTCATCACTGGCGCAGATATGCAGCGAGGGATAAGAAGCATTGGCGCATCTGTGCCAATGAATAATGGCTGCTATTTTACAAAGCCATCTCTTATATTTACTAATGGGCAGAAAATATAAGTTTGCAGATAATGACAAATTATATTTTGTAATTCATGCTTCTTGCTGGTTGTCCCAAAAGGATGGATTCCATTGGTGATTGCTATGCTACAAAACCATTAGCACAAACACGCAACAAAGGCGGCGAGTGACTTTCGGCTAATGGAAAATTTTTAATGAACACATGTAATGGCATAAAAAATAAGAATATTAAACGAACAGTAGTAGTTACAAACTCAGGACAGCAGTACATGTTTATTTAAACATTCTAAGAATAACCAGGGGGATTAATTAACTAATATTTTTCAGCCATTCTTTTGCATTTTGTATATCAGTAAAAAATTGGGTAGTTATATTTCCAACCATAACGTCTAAACTTTTATGAGCTGCCATTTTACTAAAAGTGCTTTGAGAATATATCCACGCAAAAAATTTTAAACCCGCTTGTTGCATTTCAGGAAACCAAACCGTACCTCCCCAGTCAGCAGCTTCTGACCAGTTACCTAATACATTAGTATTGTCATTTAATACTTTTGAGCAATTGTTTTTCTTTAAAAGGTCAAGCATTATCAAACATCCTTTTTTTACTGAATCAAAGTTATGATATCCTCTCCAGTCAACTTCCAGGCTCTTATCCTGGTTATTATATTGAATGCTTATTTGCGAATCGCGATAATAAGTTTCATTATCAGTTTCAATGTTATTTACCTCGCCGGTTTTGTTTAACGGAAGAAGAAAATAAAACCTGGACCCTTCGCCCAGTTCGCTTTCAATCCAAAAGCTACCCTTATGTGCTTTTATTATTTCTGAAGATATATACAATCCTAAGCCCAAACCCCAGAACTTCATTGACGTGTTATCAACCCGATAAAACCTGTCGAATAATTTATTGAGATTTTCTTTTTCAATACCAATTCCAAAATCCCGGATTGATACTACTATATTACCAGATTTTACCTCCGAACTTAAAATTATTTTATTGGCACCAGGTGAATACTTAATTGCATTGCTTAAAAAATTATTAAAAACCTGTTCCAGGCGAAGCTTGTCTCCATGATATTTTATGTCTGCATTATTTTCAACAATTATATTGTGGGTTGGCGCTGTTATTTGTAAACCTGAAACACATTCATCAACTAAATCATTAAATTTAAAATCAGCTTTATCTAATTGAAAATTTTGCCCTTCAACTCTTGACACGTTTAAGAAATCGCCAATCAATTTAGTTAGCTTATTTACCTGTATATCCATTTTTTTTACCAGCTCTGCAGACTCAGTATTTCCCTCACTTTCTAACATGCTTTGTAAAACATACGTATATCCTTTTATGCTCGTTACGGGTGTTTTTAACTCATGTGATGCCATACTTATGAACTCATCTTTTTTTTGCTCATTAGCTTTATGTAATTCAATATCCGTATTAGTTCCAAACCACTTTACCTGGTTATTTTTACTTACAAAGCTTGTTGCTCTCGCCAGGTGCCACCTGTACAAATCATCTTTTCTTTTCAATCTAAACTCTACCTGGTATGGGATAAGTTCCTGCAACGATTTTGTCCATGTTTTTAAAACCAATTCTATATCATTTGGATGAATGACTGTTTGCCATCCTGCCCCTACAATTTCTGCTTCGCTTTTTCCAAAATAATCTAAGGTTACTAAGTTTACATAATCCAGTTCACCTTTTTCGTTTGCGGTCCATACCTGCTGTGGCATTATATCCGCTAATTGCCTGAATTGCCTTTCACTTTCTGTTTGTGCTTCTTCTATTTTTTTTTGTTCGTTTATATTTGTTGTTGTGCCTACCCACTTTATAACTTCTCCTTCATTATTTTTTACCGGAACTGTTTTCCCCAGGAACCATAAATAGCTTCCTTGAGCATCCTTCATCCTGTACTCACAATTAAATTCAGATTTATTTTTAAAAGCCTGCTGCCAGGTATCTGAAACCATCTTTTTATCATCAGGATAAATAAGAGAAGATAATCCGTCGGCATTAAGTTGCTCCAGGGTAAGTCGTGACCAATCCAGGAATCGTTTATTTATGTAAGAGTAAGTACCATCAGGTTCTGACTCCCATATAAAATGAGGCAATGAATCTATAATGAGCCTGAATCTATGCTTATTCTCTTCTATTATTTCCTGTAAATTTTCTTTAGGGTTTTCATCCATTTTTAGATCTGTTGTATTTCTTGCCTTTGTTAGTGTTTCATTTCCAAAATTAAAAACTTTCACTAACACTAAAAGAACCTGCCGTTGTGTGTTGTGTGTTTTCTTTTACTATGAATGTAAGGCTTTCTATAATTACATCTTTGTATTTCTCAGGTTTTAGCCTCCGTAGGTCTCCTCCTCCTTTCGAGAGCCCGACCCATTCACTCGTGTGAGTCTGGTCGCTCCTCCGGACCGACCAACGGCGAAACCATTATAATGAATCCAACCTATCCTTTACAAGGCATCTTCCAATTAATTTTATAGATTAGTAAAATGAAGGAAGAATACTTACACTACCCTGCAAATTATCACATTCATCTCATTTGGCAGGCTTTACAGAGTTTTTCAGGAACACCTGCAACGGATAAAATAATTTGGTTTTCTCTCTAAGTTTATATAGTATTGTATCCAGACAACCGGATCATAATAAATCTGGTTTTTCACCGGTTATATTCTGTAGACCGCTCCTCCACGCTATCCTTCTAACAGCCTCCCCAGGTACACGATTATTTTCTCATTTTAAATGAAGAAACATTGAATGTTGCTCCTTGTGATGCACCGGGTTTAAATCTCCTGGATGCACTATTTGACAAATACGCGCCTAAAATCTATGGATTTCTGCTAACGAAGACTTTGAAAGTGAGCACAGCTGAAGAACTACTGGTTCTTGTTTTCAAAGATGTGTGGAATGAGATCGAACTGATCGGCAAGGACGAGGAGAAAAGAATATTAAGCATTGTGTTACGTGTGTTGCGGAGGTACAATGAAAAAAATAAACAATAGCTTGTCAGTGGAAACACCATTCTATTCTTATTGATCTGTCAACTAAAAGTTTTGATTTTGGCGGAATAAATGCATTAATCATCGACAGGCCGGAAGCCTCGAAAAAAAATGTAGATAGAGGATGTTTTATATATTCTTTATCAAGGCTAATTCTATCTGCCATGTAATCCATCGCAGGTGAGGGAAAGCCACAAGCTACAGGATTTACAATCTTGGTTATTGATATCTCTTCATACATAAATACTAATAATTTTAGCAAATGTAAGAGAATTTTTATTTCTTTTTTATAATCACCATATATTTTACTAGATTATTTGAACACCGTATATCAAGAGTACTCGTCCTGCCGCCCCGACAAAGTTGATTTCTTCTAAAATTAAAAGCTCGTAAAACTCAGTGTTTACGGGCTTTTTTAATTTTTAGC
>JBBPZF010000119.1:0-2191 GCA_038199105.1 Chitinophagales bacterium
CTATCTCCCGAGACATTGTATCCGCCCCTAACAAAATCTGAATGGATTGCAATATCGCCATTGGTAGTTGTAAGGCCGGTAGAGCCATTATGTATGGCGGGAAAAAGAGGCCGGCAGTAATCAATAAGATTAGTAAGCAGATCGAGCTTTAAAAGATTGGCTATAGGATATTTTCCTGTAATGATTAATGAATTTGGGCCATTATCTATGGTGTCAGTAAGTCCATAAGGTGGTGTTTGCAACAAAGCCTCCAACCTTGCGGACTGGCCCTGCAAGGCTATGCATTCTATGTACACAGAATCGTTACTTAAAATGAATAGTTTTTGCGCCGTATCTGTGTAAGAGCCTGCATTATAATACAGCGAATTTAATTCTGAGCCAAGGAGATCATATACTTTTCCGGTAGCAGGCGGAGGATAATAGGGCAAAATTACCTGGTCAACAAACGGAGCATATTTTATGGACAAGTCACTTTTAAGGGTAATTTGCGTAGCGCTTATAAGTGCTCCGGAAATATCATGAAAGCTAATGCTTGATCCGGTTCCAATATTAATTGCACCTGATGTAGCATAAACAGTGCCCAACCATTTTAATGTAGTCGATGATGATCCGTTGGCAATAGCAAAAGCTGCCCCGGATTTTGTGTTTGTGCCTGATCCGTGTACTTCTGTATATACTCTTGATTCGCTCCCACCATTTTTTAAACTGGCACCCACTTTATTAAGATCTGCATCATTATAAATGTAAATTTTGATAGTGCCTGTCTTTGCATTTTTAAAATCAAATATAAAATCATTAATGCTTCCGCTATTTTGAATTGAATTAAAAATATATTCGCCGGTCCCCGACAATGTAAGTGTTTGCTTTCCTTTCAAAATAATATTGCCATAGGCGCCAGGTGAAATCACCTGGCCTGAAATAATATCAGTTGATCCTGCAGGTGGAAAATTTATTGGCGCTGGCAAAGCCGGCAGGGTAGGGAGAGCCGGGGTTCCCGTTACGTTTCCGCCCGATGGTAAAGGGCCATTGTAAGTGGCGCCTTTGGGTTGTGTTACTTTACCTGATACAGTTCCACCGCCAATTAAGATATTGCCATTTACATCAACGTTGCCATAAATATTTATACTGCCGGTCAGGAGAACAGGACTTCTCTTTATCCCAGCGGAATTTGCCGCAGTGACCTTGCCTACAATGGTGTTACTATCAGTAAGTGTTATCTTTCCACCACTATATAAATTTGTATTAAATATAGAGTTGTTGGAGGCTTTTATAAGATTACAACTTCCAATGGAGCCTCCATCTATTTTAGAATAAGATGAAATATTTACACCTGATGATCCGCCAAATAACACAAAATCACTTGTTTTTAAATGCTGCGCATTAGAATTAGTTCCAATTAAACTAATTACAATTATAGAAATAATTGTAATTACCCTGGCCTTGATAAATCCATTAAGAAATCTCATAAACGATTTGTTTTAAAAACATTGATAATTAAAATAACGGCTTACCAGGTTTGGACTTATAGCTGTATCGAAAGCTGTATGATGGGGGCAGAGGAATGTCTTAAAAAGCAGGTGTTTAGCATAGAGCCAAACCACATAGTTAGTATATTATAGCTATGAATATTTTATAGCTGAACAAACTTAAGCTAAAATATGAAATAGTAAAAGTTTATTTCAACACCATCAAAATAAAATCAGTCGTAAGCTTTTAATAGATGATAGCAGTGTGAAATAAATATGCTGAAAGAAATCAAATAGATGCACCGGTCTGCTACAATCTGATCTTTTAAGCTAATCAGGCATCCTTTCTATCGTTATGGTGCCTTGCCGATTATTGCGGCCAACGCACTGACGGCCGCAAGCACAGGGGTAAAGACAGTACAACACCGAGCGTAAGCGGAAAGTTCATCAACTCTTTCCCCTCCTTATCATGAATGGTAATTTTTCTTGCGTTTCCTTCTTCTATAAGCTCCTTTACTTTATTGAGCAAATGCTCTCCTTTTATTTTGGATGTTTCTTTTATAGTTGCCATGGCGATTTTTTTAGTTTACAATATTACGCACTCCATCGTCTTATTTAGACTCGCTTTAGGTGACGCTGCACAATTTCTTTCACTATAATATGTTTATAGCTAATAGGTATATAAAAACCTGGTAGAAACTAAGCTTTACCAGGGCTTTATATTA
>JBBPZF010000120.1:0-2949 GCA_038199105.1 Chitinophagales bacterium
AATTTTTATTTACATGGTCGTTCAAATGCAAAAGAAAATAAATAAATTCTGTGGTTACGATGATAAATGAACTTAAACATGAATGGCTGCGGGATAGAAGCGGAAAGCACGGTGAGGCACTTCGACAAGCTCTGTGTGAAAGCGTGCGCAGGCGCTGCGCCGGACTTGTAGCGGATAGCCCGGACTGCAGCTGCTAATAGAACTATTGATGACAGCCCCAAAAAATAATATCTTTTCTGAAATATCTTTCTGAAATATTTTATAGGTTACATTACCGGCTTAAATTTTACACAGTCATCAAAAAAAATAATTTATGAAAATAGCATTTCATGGCGCGGCACGCACGGTTACAGGGTCCAAGCATCTTCTTACTTTAACTAATGGAAAAAAATATTTACTGGATTGCGGTTTGTTCCAGGGGATGGGAAAGGATACGGACGAGATGAATCGTGACTTTGGTTTTGTGTCTTCAGAGATTGATTATTTAATTCTTTCACATGCGCATGTTGACCACTGTGGCCTTATTCCAAAATTGGTGAAGGAAGGGTTTAAAGGAAAAATATTTGCTACGCCCGCGACGAAAGATCTTTCTGCAATCCTGATGGCGGATAGTGCGGGCATACAGGAAAACGATATAAAGTTTGAAAACAAAGCCCGTACGGCGCAGGGCAAACCATACCTGCAGCCTTTGTACGGAATGGAAGATGCAGTGAAAGCGCTTGATTATTTTGTGACTGTTGATTACGGGCAATGGCATGTGATAGATGAAAATGTGCAGTACATGTATCTCGATGCGGGGCACATAATTGGAAGCACTACGGTTCATTTAAAAATAAAAGAAAATGGCAAAGAAACACACCTTACTTTTTCTGGTGATGTGGGAAGGTACCGGGATGTGATATTGAAATCACCGGATGAATTTCCGCAGGCTGACTACATCATTATGGAATCAACTTATGGAAACAAATTGCACGAAGGAAGCGCCAGCACACCGGATGATTTGTTAGAATGGATAACAAAAACATGTTTGCAAAAAAAGGGGAAATTAATTATTCCGGCCTTTAGTGTTGGCCGCACACAGGAAATTTTATTTTCACTAAACCAACTGGAAAATGAGAACAGGCTTCCTTCTGTAAAATATTTTGTTGACAGCCCGCTGAGCCTTGAGGCAACACATGTTATTGAAAGTTACCCGCAATATTTTAATAGCAGGATACAAAAAATATTATCGAGCGACCATGATCCTTTTCTTTTCGAAGGATTAAAATTTGTAAAGAGTGTGGAAGAAAGTAAATCGTTGAATTATTTGGATGAGCCTTGCGTAATTATTTCTGCAAGCGGCATGGCGGATGCAGGAAGGGTTAAGCATCATATAAGTAACAACATTGAGAACAGCAGGAATTCGATTTTATTCTCCGGCTATTGCGAGCCGCGTTCACTGGGCGGAAGATTAAAGCTTCATCCAAGAGAAGTAGGAATTTTTGGCGTGGTGCACGAAGTGAATGCGGAAATAGGAGAGATCAGGAGTATGAGTGCACATGGTGATTATAATGATCTTAGCCAGTGGCTTGCCTGCCAGGATCCAAAGCAGGTAAAGAAATTATTCCTCGTGCATGGAGACTATGATGTGCAATTAGAATTTAAAAACAGGTTGATAGGAAAAGGATTTTCTGATGTTGAGATTCCACCAAGGCATTGGGAAGTTGGGTTGGGATAGGATGCGAATGTATGAGGGTAAAACCCCAAGTTTTTATATCATATCCTTCAACTTTTCCACGACAATATCAACTTCTTCTTTTGTATTGTATTTACTAAAAGAAAACCTTACAGTGATATAATTTGGATTATTGTTTATCGCTCTTATCACATGGCTTCCCGCATCTGCGCCGGAAGTACATGCGCTGCCACCACTGGCACAAATATTATTTATATCAAGATTAAAAAGTAACATTTCAGATTTTTCTGTTTTAGGAAAAGCAACACTTAAAACTGTATATAGGCTTTTGCCACCCTGGTCGCCATTAAAATATATTCCGGGAATTTCCTGTTGTAATTTTCCCTTCATATAATCATTTAATTCGCGGATTTGAGTGCTGTCTTTTTCATGATGTAACGTAGCAAGCTCAAGCGCTTTTGCGAAGCCAACAATGCCATAAATATTTTCAGTTCCTGCACGCATATTTCTCTCCTGGCTACCGCCTTTAATGAAAGGATTTATTTTTATATTTTCATTTATATATAATATTCCTACTCCTTTTGGCCCATGAAATTTATGACCTGCTCCTGTAATAAAATGCACGGGAAGTTTTCTTAAATCAAAAGAATAATGCCCGACGGTTTGCACAGTATCCGAGTGAAAAATTGCATTGTATTTTTTACAAAGATTTCCCACTTCTTTAATATCGGTGATATTTCCTGTTTCATTATTAGCATGCATCAGGGATACAAGACATTTTTCTTTGGTTTCAGCCAAAAGATTTTCAAGGTCATTCATATCAATATTTCCATCTGGCAACACCTGTACATTGCTAAGTTTTACGCGTTCAGCATTATGTAAATACTCCACACAATGCAGTGTGGCATGGTGCTCCAGCGGCGAGCTTATTATATGCCTGCAGCCAAGATCGCGAACGGCTGCGCAAATAGCAGTGTTACTACTTTCAGTTCCGCCACTTGTAAAAAATATTTCCGCAGGATGCGCATTCAAAATTTTTGCTACAGATTTTCTTGCATTTTCAACAGCCATTCTTGTCTCTCGCCCATAAGAATATATAGAGGAAGGGTTGCCAAATTTTTCAGTAAAATAAGGCATCATAGCATCCATCACTTCAGGGTCTATAGCGGTAGTTGCAGCATTGTCAAAATAAATTCTTTCCATATTTGTTGTTGTAAAACAAATTGTAATAAAGCCAATCAGCCTGCCATACAATAGTTAAGCGGAAGGCAAAA
>JBBPZF010000121.1:0-2549 GCA_038199105.1 Chitinophagales bacterium
CATTTATAATTCCAAAACGCGGCATGATACACCTGACTTCCATTCCCGATTCATTCGATTTAACTGCAAGCCTGTTTACGATTTCAGCAAATTCAGTCATTTCCAAATAGGGAGACATTTCGTTTGCAATAAATAAAATTCTTTTCTTTGTTGACATTTGCGAAGAGTTAAATTAGCTTTATCAGTTTTTTTTAACAGTCGGCGAAGTTACAATTATTTTTTTGTTATAACACTCTTAGACTCAACGTTGAGCCATACTACATCGCTCTTATGATAATATTTAAACATTCAAATGATTTACAGCTTCACCTGCAAAACATTAAAAAGAATAACCGTACTATCGGTTTTGTACCTACAATGGGAGCATTGCATGCAGGGCATCTTTCCCTTATATCGCAAAGCAAAAGCCAGGCGGCTATAACCGTATGCAGCATATTCGTAAATCCTGTGCAATTTAATAATTCCAAAGATTTTGAACGCTACCCTATCACCACTGAGCACGATATTTTATTGCTTGAAGAAAGCGGTTGCGATATTTTGTTTTTGCCTGGAGAAAAAGACATATATCCTGATGAATCATCAAAAAATAAACATTTTGACATTGGAGACCTGGAGACCACTATTGAAGGCAAATTCAGGCCGGGGCATTTTCAGGGAGTTTGTATGGTAGTTGAAAAATTAATCAACATTGTAGATCCCACCTATTTATTCCTGGGAAGAAAAGATTACCAGCAAAGTCTTGTTATAAAAAAGCTACTGGCATTGATGAACAAAGATGTCATCATTAAGATATGCCCCACTCTTCGCGAGCCCAACGGGCTTGCTATGAGCAGCAGAAATGTGAGATTAACTCAGGAAGAAAAAGATAAAGCCGCTGAATTGCATAAATCTTTGGTTAATATAAATAATGAAGTAGCAAAGCAGGACTTCACTGTTTTAAAAAATAAAGAAAAATCCAGGCTTGAGAAACTGGGTTTTAAAATTGATTATCTCGAATTTGCCGATGCCGGTGATCTGCACGTTCTGGAAAAGTACAATGACCATGATAAGCTCATCATGCTAATAGCTGCTTATTTAGAACAAGTAAGGTTAATTGATAATATGCTGGTAACAGCGTAAGTGTTAGAGGTTACTTTATTTTGACATGCTCTGTTGATTCAAAATTGTAGAACTTTGCCCGCGCCTCTCCCTGTTATTTTGGCAACACTAAAAGGCATATAAAAGCAGACGTAAAGCGAGCTTTAAAAGGGATTAATAGTGTGAGAGAAACGCCGCCAAAAAACGGGGATTGGTATCGCCAATTTCTGAAAGCAAACGAAGCAGAACTGCTTACTCTTTAGAAATCATCAAACAATTAATTTCATTGGTAAATCAATACAAGCCCGAAGAAACAGAAAAAGCGACACTGAGTGAAATTATCCAAATATTTACATGACCATATTGTTTGCATCAACGATATGGTTTTAATAGAAATAAGAATGAAACGAATAAAATACCATGATGAAATTTTAGTCCACATAGCATCATTGGTTTCAACGAGGAGATGATTCAACTATTAATCACTGAAACAACTGTTATGGCTAAAAAAATAACTTCTAAAGATGGCTTCAATGAAATTCTACTCTACACAACTCCGAATGGAAATGTAAAAGTGGAAATCTATTTACAGAACGAAACCATCTGGCTCACTCAACAAAAGATTGCTGACCTGTTCGGAGTTGATAGAACAGTAATCACAAAGCACCTCAAAAATATCTTTGAAACCAATGAACTTAACTTAAATTCAGTTAGTGCAAAAATTGCACATACTGCCACAGACGGGAAAACATACTCCACACTGTTCTACAATCTTGATGCAATCATTTCTGTTGGGTACAGAGTGAACAGCACACAGGCAACAACATTCCGTATCTGGGCAACGGAACGATTGAAGGAATACATCATCAAAGGTTTTACGATGGATGATGAGCGGCTGAAAAACCCGAACAACATTTTTGGTAAAGATTATTTTGAAGAACAACTTGCCCGTGTTCGGGACATACGCAGCAGCGAAAGAAGATTCTATCAAAAGATTACCGACATCTATTCGCAGTGCAGTGCCGACTACAGCAAGGACACTGATATAACTAAAAAGTTTTTTGCAACAGTTCAGAATAAACTGCATTGGGCAATGACAGGACAGACCGCTGCTGAACTTATTTATTCAAGAGCCGATTGTGAAAAAGCAAATATGGGATTGGCCACATGGAAAAATGCACCCCAAGGAAAAATTAGAAAGACAGATGTTAGTATTGCAAAAAATTATTTGAATGAAAAAGAATTGAACGGGCTGAACCGCATCGTTACCATGTATCTTGACTATGCTGAAAATCAGGCAGGCAAAGGTATTGTGATGTACATGAAAGATTGGATAAAAAAGTTGGATGCTTTTCTGCAATTCAATGAAGAGGCTATTTTAAAAGATGCAGGAAAAGTTACACATGAAGTTGAAATGACATTAGCAGAAAAAGAATTTGAAAAATACAGCATCATTCAGGATAAGCTTTTAG
>JBBPZF010000122.1:0-6201 GCA_038199105.1 Chitinophagales bacterium
CCGATCAGTAAGCTCGATGCAATCATGGCTGTTACAGGAACGTGAATAATGTGCTGCTGGTTGCTTCCATGATATACCAAAAAAAATGTAACGGCACCTTGGAAAATTATGACCGTGAGATAACCTATTACTGGATATTTTTTCAGGCGAATCTTTCTATAACTATAAGCCCGGGACGCAAGAATGTACAACAGAATTCCTGCAGCAAATACGTATGATATGAGTAAACTCAAAAGCACCGATAAGCAATCAAGGACCAGTGTCACATAGAACAATTGCATCGTCGGTTGCAATGGTTTTTCCAGACCGCCTATCGGTGAAGTGTCGCGATCCATATAACTGTTGTATCCATTACTCGCGGGGTAAACGAGCACGTGAAGAATAAAGAAGATCAGCAGCGCATCAGCCCAATTGATATGAGGAACCTGGCTTAAAGCAAACCAATAAACCGGCATTAAAAAAAATGAAAAATGAAACCGGAGCAATTGAAGAGTGGAACGCAATTTATTATTCACTATCAAGGGTTTTAGTTTTTAAGCAAACTCAACCATTCAATCTTTCCACAAAAAAGGAAAAAGGACTACTGCTAAAGCAATTACCATTATATCAAATCCTATCAATAAAAGTGCAATTTGCAATAATGCGCCTTCCCTGAAAACTTCACCAAAAGCAGATTTTGAAAGTTTCATCAATAACATTATTTGCGGGATGATGAGTGGGAAACCTAAGATAGCCATGACCGCCGCATTCTGCTGAGCCTTAGCTGCAATGGCCGCCATCAGGGTAAATACAAGGCTTAGGCTCAGGCCGCCCAACAACGCTATGCCAACGAAACGCATTTGGTATATAATGGGATCTCCAAACAATATTCTAAAAAGAACAAGACTCAAAATAATCATTATAAACATCACGAGGGTGCTGTACATAAGTTTTGAAATGATAAAACTTACGGGGCTTGCTATTAAATAAAAATAGAGCATGCGGCCCTTGCTTTCCTGTAAAAAGCTTTTTGCTACCGCATTTACACAAACAAATAATTGTATCATCCAAAAGAGCCCGTTATAAACAGTGGCCTCCGGCTGCCCCATTGCGAGATACAAAACAAAAATTGTAGAAGCAACATACAGCAATATTCCATAAAAGGTGTGCTGCTGTCTTAGTTCAAGCAATAAATCTTTCTTCAGTAAAATAAAAATTGTTTGCATTAATGCAAGCTTAGTATTAAATATTCAGTATTTCATTTTTTTACTTTAAGAGATAGCTGAAATAATTTGATTAATAGAAGCGCAGTGGCGGCAACGGGCTTCATAAAGATCTTTTTCCCCAAGTAATACCTGCCCTCCCACGGCCGCTTTACGGTAACTTACATTTGCTATGTTTCCACATATCACACATATCGCGTGAAGCTTGGTTATATAATCGGCTATCGCAAGAAGATTCGGCATTTGCCCAAATGGTTTGCCGCGATAATCCATATCAAGCCCTGCTACAATTACGCGGATTCCTTTCAGCACAAGTTTTTCGCACACAAAAGTTATTTGGTCATCAAAAAATTGGGCTTCATCAATACCTACCACATCTACATCCTGAGTCAGTAATAATATCGTTTGAGAATTGTCAACTGGTGTAGATTGAATTTCATTTTCATCGTGGCTTACAATTTTTACTGCATCATATCTTACATCAATGGATGGCTTAAAAATCTCCGCTTTCAGATTGGCAATCTTTACCCTTTTCAATCTTCTTATTAATTCTTCAGTTTTACCGCTAAACATACTACCACAAATCACTTCGATCCATCCACGATTCGCTCCTTTTAAATTAGGCTCTATAAACATTTTTTATATTTCATTTTGATTTCAATTTGTAACTTAGCTCCGATTGCAAGGTTAAATGATTTAACGTTAATTCAAATCAAACATTTTTTCTTGCTCTTTTTTGAAAAACTTAGTCAACATTATTCATGGAAAGAGTGTCCACGCTCATTAGTAAGCTACAAAAGCAGTTAGATGAAAAATCGTCTGCTGATTCAATGCTGAATACTGCACAAATGCTGGTGGCCGAATTGCATGGCAAAACAGAAAACAGGAAAGAAAAAAAATGGGATAAAGTTTCAGTACTTATGCCCTTTGTGCCTGGTGATCTTGCTACAGCTAAAAATTCCGCCGGTTCAGATAGAGAGATAGTAGAAAAAGTTGTTGAAGTATTGCAGGTTGATGAAAAAGAAATTGAACAAGAGCTTGAGCAGATTAAAAAAAACGCCGACGCTGTGAATGCAATGGTGTCAAATGCGAGGCCCGGTTTTGTTTATGATCCCATAGAAGACATGCCTACACTGGCACATCAAACTCCCATTGATAAAAAACAACAATCAAAAAACGAAATACCTTTTGAATATCCTGAGTCACTAAATGATCGCCTGAAAGAAGTAAAAATTGAGCTTTCCGAAAGACTTACAGAAATGCCTATTAAAGATTTAAGAAAGGCTATCGGTATAAATGACCGTTATCTTTTTTTGAATGAACTCTTTAGAGGCGATGAAGCCATGTATGAAAGGAGTATCAAAACTATTCAGAACTTTTCCATTTTTGCCGAAGCAGAATACTGGATTAAAAGAGAGCTTAAAGTGAAGATTGGCTGGATAGACAGCGACCCTGCAGTAAAACAGTTCGATAATCTTGTAAAAAGAAGATTTTCCGGCGTATAATGTGTTTCGATATTTCTGTTGCCAATAGATATTTTAGCCTAAATAATTTTTCTTATTTATGTAAGAAATAATTTTTTCAGAAGCGCCTGCATTTTTATATACGTATTCTTTTGATGCATTTCCTCTTGATAAGATTTCTTCTTCATTAGCCAATAAGCCGTCAACAACTTTTTCAAGTTCCAGCGCACTGCCAATACTAATAGCTCCTGAGCATTCTATCAATTCTTCCGCTTCAAAATTTTTTGAATATGCCGGGCCGAAAATTACCGGCTTACCATATACAGCAGCTTCAAGTATATTATGAAGGCCATCATCTCTAAACCCGCCACCAACGTATGTTACCGTTGCATATTTGTAAAGACGTGATAGTATACCAATGTTATCTATAATAAGGCAATTAGTAGTACTGGCATTGGTTCCTGACCCCTTATAACCAATACCTGATACCGGCTTCTCCATCCATTCCGAATATGTGATTGAACCCTCAAACTCTTTTTTTACATCGTTAATATTCTGGTGATCTATTTCATGCGGCGCGATGATGAATTTTATGTCGCGGTGTTCTCTTACAAAATGGATCCATTCGGCCTCATCATCTTCCCATGTGCTGCCGGCCACTATCACTTTATTATCACCGCAGAATGCTGCAATGCCCGATACCTCAATAAAATTAGAGGCAATATTAATTACGCGGTCACACCGGGTATCGCCGGAGACGGTTATTTTACCTCCTTCTACTATTGCACTTAGGCGTTCCTTTGATAAATTATTTTGAACAAAAAAATGTTCAAATGCATCGAGCATTTTCTTCCAGAATGTGCCATACCATTTGAAAAAGGGTTGGCTGTCTCTGAAGACACCTGAGACAAGAAGTACGGGAATATTTTTACTTTTTAATTCTCGCAAATAATAATGCCAGTATTCATATTTGATCCACAACACAAGATCAGGTTTCAATATCGCAATGAGTCGTTTTGCGTTCGACGCAGAATCCATTGGCAGGTAATAAACGTTATCATATTCCTTATTATTTTTTACGATATCATAACCGGATGGAGAAAAGAAAGTGATAACAAGAGAAACGCCGGGAAAATCCTCTTTTAATTTCTTTAGCAGTGGACGGCCTTGTTCAAACTCTCCAAGGCTTGCGCAGTGCATCCATACAGTTGGTTGGCCCGCACTGTTATATGTTTGCTTTAATTTCTTAAAAAAATATTTTCTGCCATTTACCCATGATCTTGCTTTTTTGTTCCAAAGAGAGGCAACATGGATTCCCGCTGAATAAATTGCCAGGAAGATGTGGTATAAAATGATCAAAAACTTAAGTTTTACAAACAAATCTAATTTCTTCTGCGGGAAAAGCATGGCTTATAATTTCTAATTTTCATTTACTTTTTCAAATCCTATCTTTGCCCCCTTTAAAAAAAAACTCCATGCGACCTGTGCAAATGGTTGATTTAAAGCAACAGTATCTCAATATAAAAAATGAGGTAGATGCGGCAGTATCAGAAGTGATTGGCGGTGCAATATTTATTGGTGGACCACAGGTAAATACTTTCTCTTCCGCTCTTGCAGATTATCTCGGTGTAAAACACGTAGTACCGTGTGCTAACGGCACCGATGCCCTACAGATTTCTATGATGGCACTTGGGCTTAAGCAAGGTGACGAAATAATTACTCCTTCTTTTACTTATATAGCTACTACAGAAGTGATGGCCCTTTTAGGGCTGAAACCTGTATTCGTTGAGGTAGATCCCGCTACTTTTTGCATTGATCCTGAAGCTGTAAAAAATGCCATTACTTCTGCAACTAAAGCAATAGTGCCGGTACATTTATATGGTCAGGCAGCGAATATGGAGGCAATCATGGCGATCACCAAAGAGCATAATTTATTTGTAATTGAAGACAATGCCCAGGCCATTGGCGGGGATTACTATTATAAAGATGGATCAGTAAAAAAAACCGGCAGTATCGGCACCATTGGTTGTACTTCATTTTTTCCCAGTAAAAATTTAGGCTGTTATGGAGATGGTGGCGCTATGTGTACAGATGATGATGACCTTGCTGAAAAACTCAAGATGATTGCCAATCATGGACAGAAGACAAGATATTACCATGAGATGGTCGGTTGTAACTCAAGGCTTGACGCATTACAGGCCGCAATATTAAATATAAAACTTCCGTTATTAGACGGCTATATAAATGCAAGAAGAAAGGTGGCTGATTACTATGACAGAGCTTTTGCAGGTAATAATAAAATAACCACACCATACCGTGCGGATTATTGTAAGCATGTGTTTCACCAATACACGCTCATTCTTAAAAATGATGAAAACCCTGCTGCTTATCGTGATGGCCTTGTAAATTACTTAGCTGAAAATAAAGTTCCTTCCATGATCTATTACCCCGTGCCCGCACACAGGCAAAAAATGTTTGCTGCATTTGGCGGGGCCGATTACCAGTTGGATAAAACAGATTGGCTTACGCATAGAGTTATCTCTTTGCCTATTCATACTGAAATGGATGAAGAGCAGCAAAACTATATTGTCACAAAAGTTTTAGAATATATAAATAGATAAAAAATGAATATTGCAGTTATTGGAACAGGATACGTTGGCTTAGTAACAGGTACATGTTTTTCAGAAACTGGTAACAACGTTACCTGCGTGGATATTGATGAGCAAAAAGTAAAAAAACTCTCGTCAGGAAAAATTACTATTTACGAACCTGGCCTTGAAAAGATTTTTTTAAGAAATGAAAAAGAAGGACGCCTGCATTTTACTACTTCTATCAAAGAAGCTATAAAAGATGCAAGGATTGTATTTCTTGCCTTGCCGACTCCTCCGGATGGTGATGGAAGTGCCGATCTTAGGTATGTTTTGAAGGTTGCCGACGATATTGGAAAGCTTTTAGATAAAGATGATTATAAAGTCATCATCAACAAAAGCACAGTACCGGTAGGCACTGCAGATAAGGTGAAAGCTGCCATTCTAAAAAGCGCAAAAGAAGCGGGCAATGATGGTATCGAAAATGCTTTTGATGTAGTAAGCAATCCTGAGTTCTTACGGGAAGGCGTAGCCGTAGATGATTTTATGAAGCCTGACAGGGTAGTAATTGGCACCTCTTCAGAAAGATCAAAGAAACTACTTGGCGAATTATATGCTCCCTTCGTAAGGCAGGGCAATCCCATTCTTTACATGGATGAAAAATCTGCAGAGCTTACCAAATATGCCGCTAATTCTTTTCTTGCTACAAAAATTTCATTCATGAATGAAATTGGACAACTCTGCGAAAAAATGGGCGCGGATGTAGATATGGTAAGAAGAGGCATTGGCAGTGATGAAAGAATCGGCAGACGATTTTTGTTTCCCGGCATTGGCTATGGTGGAAGCTGCTTTCCAAAGGACATCCGCGCGCTCCGCATGACCCTCAAGGAAGCGGGATTGCCCTCGCGCATTCTCGATGCCGTACATGATGTCAACCAGAATCAGCGA
>JBBPZF010000123.1:0-2428 GCA_038199105.1 Chitinophagales bacterium
GAAATCTGGTCTTATAATGGTATTTATCCAGAGAAGGAATTGTCAAATTATATCTTGAAACAAATTTGGAAAGGATCACCAGGGCGTACAATATCAAAGGGATAATTTTTTTTATATCGACGTTGATGTTAATCCCCCAAAACCGAACACCCACCGTATCAAAAACGTACACTTCTCCAACAAGCAACTATCATAATTAGTTAGCAATCAAAACATAACTTCCCGGCAATATTTTGGAGACAGCATAGAGCGTATTGTTTTATTTACATAACAACATCAGCTCTATGTTTAAAAATTATTTCAAAATTGCATGGCGAAACCTGATAAGGCATAAATTTTTTTCTGCTATAAATATTTTTTGCCTCGCCATTGGTATTACGTTCTCGTTGATTATTGGTGTGTATGTATTCAATCAATATAACATTAACCGTTCGCTGAGAAATGCAGATGATCAATACATCGTAAAGAGTGATTGGAAGGTAAAAGAGATGGGTCTTGATATTACAACATTTGGTCCGCTGGCGAAAACATTGAAAGAAGAATACCCGGGCCTGGTAGCGAATTATTTTCGTTTCAATCCTGTTACGAACGTGGTGTCTGCGGGCGATAAACATTTCAGGGAAAACATTGCCATTTGTGATACAACGCTTGTTTCCATGTATGGTTTCCAGGTATTGCAAGGCAATTCAAAACAAGCTTTTATCAATAATAATTCAGCCGTTATTACTGAAACAATGGCGAAAAAATTGTTTGGAGAAACCAATGTGCTAAACAAAGTTATCCGTGTGCTTACATTGAATAATACTGAACAGGTATATACCGTTTCTGCCGTTGTAAAAGATCTTCCTTTCAATTCTGTAACAAATATTATTGATGATGCTTATGGCGTGTTTGTGCCAACCATTGGCAACAACTATTATGGTATGGGCGACCCGGCAGAAGGCTGGAATGGCGGCCCTTATGAAGTAAGCATGTTACAATTAATGCCCGGCATTACACCAAAACAAATGGAAGAACCGATTAAACAGGTATTAAAAAAATATACGCCTGAGAACATTCAAAAAAATCTTACGATACGACTTGGCGCGGTTACAAATTATTATCTCACGGATCACAACAACGCTGCGCTAAAGATGATAATGACCTTATCTATTGCTGCATTTTTTACTTTATTGATGGCAGTAATAAATTTTGTAAACATCAACATCGGAGCATCATCATACAGGTTAAAGGAGATTGGCTTGCGAAAAGTATTTGGTGGTGAAAAAAAACAACTTATCACACAATTCATCACAGAAGCATTGGTGCTTACATTCATTGCAGCGTTAATCTCATTGCTATTATATGAATTATTGCGGCCTGTGTTTGACGGCATATTAAATACCACATTGCCATCCATATTCAATCTTAATACGCGATTGATTTTTGGTATTGCAGCACTTGTCATTTTCACCGGATTGATCGCCGGCATCTATCCTGCTTTTGTTTTAAGCGCTTCCAGGGTGGTGCATGCCGTAAAAGGGAAAACAAGTAGTTCGAAGGGAAGCTTGCATTTCAGAAAAGCAATGCTGGTAATGCAGTTTACACTGGCAATCATCGTGCTAATCACCGCATTTACGGTATCGCAACAAGTGTCTTATATTTTTTCAAAAGATATTGGCTATAAGAAAGACCAGGTGATGGTGATAACTGCTTTTCCCAAACAATGGGATAGTGCCGGTACCAATCGCATGATGAATGTACGTAATGCGCTTATGCAACTCCCTGATGTTACGAGTGCATCACTATCATTTGAAATACCGGATCGCAAACCACCGAATAGTGTTGATATGCAGCCGGTAAATGGCGATGGAAGAACGGTGCTTATTACATCATGCGGCATTGATGAAAACTTTGCAAAAACGTTTGGACTTCATTTATTGAGTGGGACATGCTTTGCACAATCGGGAGGTAATATTCCTAATCAAATTGTTTTAAACGAAGCGGCTATAAAAGCATTGGGCTTAACAACAAAAACAGCAGTCAATTCGCAAATTAAAATACCATCATCACCCAACACAATATTAACGGTTGCCGGCGTGGTGAAAGATTATAATTATTCGAGTCTGCAGGATCATATTGAACCGATTGCTTTCTTCAATGTAAAAGATTGGTTATCGTATCGGTACATATCAGTGAAGTTGAGCGGCAATACTATTGCTGCAAGCATAGATCATATTCGCAGTGAATGGAAATCCCTATTGCCCGATGCGCCATTTGATTTTACGTTTATGGATGATAAGTTCCAGTCTTTATATCAAACAGAATTGCAATTACAAAAAGCTGCATACACCGCAACCGTGCTGGCATTGATTATTATGTTGCTGGGAATTATTGGTTTAATATCACTGAGCATTCAAAAGCGTATGAAAGAAATTGGAATACGCAA
>JBBPZF010000124.1:0-2570 GCA_038199105.1 Chitinophagales bacterium
CAATAACAGGGAGAACAAACGCAAACACAAGATTAACTTTATTCAATAGTGCCCTTACTCAATTAGCCCAAAATGATGATATTTCGACAACCAATAAATTTTCAAAAATTACCTTAAGTTTAGTCGCAGGACAAACATATTTTATACGGGTTGAAAATATGAGTGCTAATGTAACTGGATATTATAACTTAAATGTTTCGCCTACGGTTTTTATAATTAATGGTGATAATAATTTTTGTGTTACATCAACAAATTATACTATACCTAATCTCCCTATTGGCGCAACAGTAACATGGAGTGTAACGCCAGCAGGGATTGCAACGCCGAATACCCCTAATGCAACACAAACTACTTTAAATAAAAGCAGTAATGGAGTTGTTACGTTAAAAGCTATTATTACTGTCTGCGGTGCGGCCATTACGATCACAAAACCAAATATAACAGTCGGCACTCCCTCTATTCCCGCAGCCTTTGCGCAGCGGGTAGGGTTTTCATGCTATTATGATGCAGCAGTAAATTTTTCCGGCTCAGGAACAATCGTTGAGTTTAGCTTTGATAATGTAACCTGGCAATCTGGTGGACAAAGCGGAAGCACATGGAAGGCCGGTGAATGGTTCTCAGGACCGGCTTACCAGCCAGTATATGCCCGTACTTCTAATGCATGCGGCAAAGGACCTGTGATCTATAAAAATCTTTACATTCCTTCGCCTCCTAATGGGTGCACGTTTGGCCCAATTGGTGCGTCAGTAAATAAAAGCAGCAATGGTTTGCAAGAAACCATGATTACAGGTAATTCAATAACAATTTATCCAAACCCCACTTCTGATAGAGTAATTATAGAAACGCCTTCACTCTCTGCAAACGAATGGTTAAGCATTTATAATGCAAATGGTGAACTACTACTTAAAGAAAAAATCAGCAAGGCAAAAAAAGTCATGGATATTTCCCGCTATAAGCCGGGCCTTTATCTTTTTCGTGTTGAAAAAGATAGCCGTTTAATTAAAGCGGAAAAGATTATCAAAGAGTGAAAACCCGGGCGATAATTTTAATCAATACAATTCAATAAATTGTTTCACAAAAAAGACGGTTCAATAGCCGTCTTTTTTGATTTTTAGAAAAAAAAAAATTAATTTCTTTTTCCACCAAACAGCCTCAGCAAAAGAAAGGAAGATATAATTTTAGAGCGAAAACTAATTTATAATTATGAATCAAAAAGAAAAAAACAATACCAGCCTGACCTTTCTCCCTTCAAAATAATTTATGACAAATAGCATTTTGCCTGCTTTGCTCTATCACTTACTTTTGCATCGTTTCAAATAAAATATTCATGCAACTTTCTTCTCTCTTAAACAGGTTTAACGAACCTGAAACTATAAAAATGGCAAAACTTGGCCGCGAGCTAAGAGCCAGCGGTATAGATGTGGTTGACCTCAGCCTTGGTGAGCCTGACTTTAATACGCCTGAGCATATAAAGGATGCGGCAAAAAAAGCCATTGATGAAAACTGGAGCCATTACACGCCTGTGCCTGGTTACCTCGAGCTGAGAGAAGCGATTTGCCGCAAGCTTAAAAGAGATAACAATCTTGACTATAATCCGCAGCAGGTGGTGGTAAGCACCGGTGCAAAACAAAGTCTTGCCAATGCAGTACTAAGCATTGTGAGTGATGATGACGAAGTAATTATTCCAACGCCATATTGGGTTACTTATTCTGAAATTGTACGCTTTGCACGGGGAAAGGTTGTCTTTATTCATACAACGCAAAAGGCGGGGCTTAAAATAACGCCGCAGCAACTTGAGGAAGCCATTACACCAAAAACAAAACTTTTTATATTTTCTTCTCCCTGCAATCCCTCCGGTGCCGTGTACACGAAAGATGAGTTGGAAGCCTTGGCAAAAGTATTTGAAAAACATCCGGGCGTTTTCATCATCAGCGATGAGATTTATGAATATATCAACTATGCATCGGATGGCGGCGAAGGTCATCAAAGCATAGCACAGTTTAATTCTATAAAAAACCAGGTGATCGTTTTAAACGGCCTCAGCAAAGGTTTTGCAATGACCGGCTGGAGACTGGGATATATTGCTGCGGACATTGAAATAGCTAAAGCCTGTGAAAAGATACAAGGACAATTTACGAGTGGCACCAATTCTATTGCGCAGCGTGCAGCCATTACAGCGTTGGATTCCCCATTGAATGCAACCGACGAAATGGTGAAGAGATTTAAAGAGCGCAAAGCCCGTGTAATGCAGCTTTTGACAGAAATGCCGCAATTAAAATACACGGAGCCCGATGGCGCCTTTTATATTTTCCCTGAAGTAAAAAGTTACTTTGGTAAAAAGCACGGCAACGATGTTATTAATAATGCCAGCGAACTTTGCATGTATCTTTTAAATGTTGCCCACGTATCCACCGTTACAGGTGATGCTTTCGGCCAACCGGATTGTATAAGAATATCCTTTGCAAATAATATGGAAAATATTGAGAAGGGATTTATGCGGATTAAAGAGGGATTGGATAAACTGCGGTGATTAGAAATATTATTCATTTCTATGCTATTACTTCTTTAGC
>JBBPZF010000125.1:0-2001 GCA_038199105.1 Chitinophagales bacterium
AATTAGCGGCAGGTAATTTTTACAGCAACACAAGCTGGCAACCCTGTGATAGCAATACATTCAAACAAATGTCTGCCGTCGGTTATTATTTCGGAAAGGAAATTTTACAACATGAAAATATTCCTGTGGGGTTAATTAACCTTGCGATTGGGGGCTGCCCCATTGAAACATTTATCAACGTGGAGGCGCTAAAGGAAAGCATTGAATTTTCTGATAAAATAAATGGTAACTGGTTAACGAATGATGCTTTACCGGTTTGGATAAGAGAAAGAGGAAAGCAAAATGTTGGCGATGTAAAACAGGCAGATCCATCCGGCCCTAATCATGGATTTAAACCAGGCTTTGCTTTTAAGACAGGGATTCAACCTATAATTAATTTGCCCATAAAAGGAATTATCTGGTACCAGGGTGAAAGCAATGCACAGGAAATTGAGAGAGTAAATGAATATGCTGATTTACAGAAATTGATGATAAACGACTACCGTGCTAAATGGGGGCAACCGCAGATGCCCTTTTATTGGGTACAGTTATCGTCCATTGATACTGCCAAATACAAATCACAACTGTGGCCACAGTTTAGGGATGAGCAAAGAAAACTTTTAAATATGATACAAGACGGTGGCATGGCGGTGTGCAGCGATATTGGTTTTAAAAATAATGTGCATCCTACCAATAAAAAAGCCGTAGGCGAAAGATTGGCACGTTGGGCGCTGAATAAAACTTATGGAGAAAATATTATTCCTTCGGGTCCATTGCCGTTAAATGCAAAATATAAAAATGAAAAGATTGCCATCAGGTTTCAATATACCGGTAACTCTTTGAAAACATCAGATGGGAAGCTACCCAGGGGATTTTCTCTTGACGGGATCAACGAAACGAATGCCGTCATTATTGATAAAGAGATTATTATTGAAACAAATAAAAAACCGGAATTTGTTTACTATGGATGGAAGCCCTTCACTGATGCCAATTTAGTAAACGCAGAATTATTACCTGCGTCAACATTTAAACTTAAAGTGCAATAAAAAAAATTATCATGATGAAAAAATATGCCTGCCTTCTTCTATTATTATTTTGTTCTTTAACTGCTTTTTGCCAGGGCAAACACAAGTTTACTTTAGGCAAAGAAGATTTTTTATTAGATGGAAAACCGTTGCAGATTATCAGCGGTGAAATGCACCCGGCAAGAATACCGCGGGAATATTGGAGGCAACGTATTCAAATGGCAAAAGCTATGGGATGCAATGCCATAGCCGCTTATATTTTTTGGAATTACCTGGAAACAAAAGAAGGGGAATTTGATCTTTCAACCGGTAATAAAAACGTCGCTGAATTTATCCGCATCTGCAAAGAGGAAGGTATGTGGGTGCTCTTGCGCCCCGGCCCTTACGTATGTGCCGAATGGGATTTCGGTGGATTGCCATCTTATCTTTTAAAGATCCCTGATATAAAAATCCGTTGCATGGACACAAGATATATGGCAGCGGTTACAAGGTATATAACGAGGCTTGCAAAAGAAGTTGCTCCCTTACAATGCACGAATGGCGGCCCTATAGTGATGGTGCAAATTGAAAACGAATATGGTAGTTATGGTAACGATAAATCATACCTGGAGGCGTTGAGAAAACTCTGGCTGAAGAATGGAATCAATGTTCCGTTTTATACTTCTGATGGTGCTACTCCTTATATGCTGGAAGCAGGCAATATTGATGGCGCTGCCATTGGCCTGGACAGCGGCAGCGACTCTGCGGACTTTGCCCAGGCAACAAAAAGAAATCCAAACGTGCCTGCATTTAGTGGAGAGACCTATCCTGGATGGTTAACGCACTGGGGCGAAAAATGGCAAAGGCCGGATACCAATGATCTAAAAAAGGAGGTAACATTTTTATTAGAAAATAAAAAGTCATTCAATTTTTATGTGATACATGGCGGAACAAATTTTGGTTTTACCGCCGGCGCCAATGCATTTTCGCCAACTGCTTACCAGCCTGATATTACCAG
>JBBPZF010000126.1:0-3220 GCA_038199105.1 Chitinophagales bacterium
ATCAAAAGTTATCTTCATTTTTTCGGGAAAATATTTATGGCGTTTAATTGCTCTTCGTCCCCTGGATGTATAGTGATAGCTTCTATATTTTAAATTTTTACAAAGTTAAAAGACTCAGAGATAAATAAGGACAACTGGACAAAGACGATTTTCGTTATAAAAATCTTTTAGTTTTTTTTAGAATTAGTCTTGCCTTAAAATAAGTGTTATCATATTTATTATCTCAAAAAAAAACCTGCATTTTTAATGCAGGAGTTTTATGGAATAAATTTATTCCGGAGGTTAGTGGTTTAAGAGGATCGTTGGATGCAGCTCTTTTACAAGCCGGCTTTCATTGGATGATTAGTTAATTACAGGTATTGAATTAAAAATAATAGAAGTTGACTGATATCGGATTTTTGGTTTTTTCTTTGGATATTCCCCGATAGTTAGCGGGAGGTTACTTTCAATGGATTTGGATTTTTGATTAATGTTGTTTGAACACCAATCAACTTCTGATACAAAGATATAAAGCGACGGTTCCTATACAATCGCAATATTGCTTAATAATTTGTCTAAAGAAATTACTGGGCGAAATAGTATTAATACGATTTTTGCAAAAGGTAATAGTATCAGGAGGCGGGGATGCGATAGCCTGTCAATTGATATTTTTATGATTCTTTAATGCAACCATTTATCCGCTATGAAGTATCATTGCTTATGTTGCTCCAAACATCGAACCTTATAAAAACCTCACGATGAAATTTTTTGGCCTTGTTGCTTTTCTTACCGGAATAATTCTTTTACAAAGTTGTAGCACATCACGCGCCAATAAATCAGCACAAAAAGATAAGGGAGCCGCATCTATAACGGCGCCGGTTGCCAACAGAAAATCTGAAGCAGGTAAATCTATCCCGGCAAGAACGATCAACACAAAAAATGCAGATCCAATTGATATTGTTGATTACGCAGAAACACTTATCGGAACAAGATACAAGTATGGTTCAGCCGTAAAAGAAAATGGTTTTGATTGCTCGGGATTTATCACTTATGTTTTTAACCATTACAACATTTCTGTGCCGAGAGTTTCAAAAGATTTTACCAATGCCGGCACGCCGGTTGCGATAGAAAGAAGTAAAAAGGGCGACCTTATTTTATTTACCGGTACAGATACCACCGGCTGGATTGTAGGCCACATGGGCATTGTAACGCAAAATGATAATGGTAAAATAAAATTCATCCATTCCTCTTCGGGTAAATCTATCGGTGTAATAATATCTGAGCTAAGCAGATATTACGCCACAAGATTTGTAAAAGTAATAAGAGTATTTAACGAATAAATGTAAGCTACATTGACGCAACGTTTCTAACAATTCCAGTCATCGTTAAAAGGACAATTATGAAAAAGTCGCCACAGCTAATAATTATCATTCTGACACTTTTCTTTTTTACAAATAATTCTTGCAAAAAAGAAACCGCAAAAGAAGTTCCCAATATGCATGACGCAATAATTACCGGTTCTGACGTAAGGGCTTGTATTTGTTGTGGAGGTCTAATGGTTACATTTGATGGCGAACCGAAACCGTATACCGGAGACTTTCGATTAATAAGTAACAGTGCTGCTGATATTGGAATAACACAGTCGGACACATTTCCTATCTATGTAAAGGTTGACTGGAAGGAGGACACAACCAACGTTTGCAATCATATTCTGATAACAAAAATTGCAAGACGTTAATAAACAGACATAATATTGTTAGACTTTTCTAACTAGACAAAAAATATATATAATAGAAAAAATTTCAAAGCAAAATTTTTCAAACAAAAAAGGCAGCCTACAATAGCGTGTTTGCCAATAAGCTGGCAGACGGAATAACAATCAGCTCCAAATCATATCAGCGATAGCAGATATTTCCTGCTCTGCTAAAACGTAAACGCTAATTGTCGTGAAGAATGATGTAACTGTTTTGCTTTTTCTTTCTTTGCTGGTAATTGTATTTGCGTGATGTGGTAAACAGGCGTTTCTTCATCCCTCGAAGCAACAACCATTTCAACACCGTTCGCATGTGTCCTGAACATTTCATAAACGAGCATGGGACAATTATTATTTTTAGAAAGATGTGATAAAAAAAGATGCGTCAGATGGAAAGCCCTGTGCTGCAGGAATATTTCAAGCGCCTGTTTATTTGATAAGTGCCCCATACCACCGCTAATTCTTTTCTTTAAAAACCATGGATAGTTCCCCTGTTGCAACATAGCATCATCATAATTAGCTTCCAGGAATGCTGCATGACATTGCGCGAAATATGAAAGCAAATTTTTACAAGGTGTTCCAATATCCGTGAATACGCCCACTTTTACATCGTTACACGAAATCACAAAGCTATATGGGTCACATGCATCATGCATTTTGGGAAACGGAGTTATATAAAGATCTCCGATTATTATTGGTTCGTGAGCGTTGAAAGTGTTTACGAGAGTTGGCTCAAGATCAAGCCTGCAATGCTGAAGGGTGGATGGAGTTACGTACACGGGTAAACGATACTTTTTGCAGAGAACCGCTACTCCTTTTATGTGATCTGAATGCTCGTGTGAAATAAAAATTGCTTTCACATTTTGAATAGACAATCCCAAACGTTTTAATCTTTTTTCTACTTCAGCGCAGGTTATCCCTGCGTCTATCAGAATAGCTTCCTTGTCATTACCGGCGTAGTAGCAGTTTCCGTTGCTACCTGAATTTAATGATGTAATAAATAACGACATGCATGGCAAAGAAAGAGAATTTTAATTTTATTAAACAGGATTTTTTAGTCAACAGCAGGCAGGTGGAAGGAGTTTTAAAACATAACTATATTCGCTTTAAAATAAATTCAATATTGGCTATATCAATTGGAATAAATATATTTTGGTCTTTAATATTTTCCTAAAACAAATTGTAACAAATGAAAAGGAATATAAACTGTCTGCTTATCGTTCTCATTTTCGGAAGCGCTTTCGTATTGCTGCCACAAAGTTCTACGGCGCAGGAGAAGGTATCCATTGATAACGGGTATTATATTACCTATCCGGACAAACTAATGTTGCGACTTTATCTTTCGCAAAAATATGCACCATTCACGATTTCCGCTGACAACAGTGACAAGGATTTAAATTATAAAACCACCTCTAAACTTACGCTGGGTGCTGGTTTTACATATAAGAGCCTGACCTTAAACTTTTCCTATGGTTTTAAATTTTTAAA
>JBBPZF010000127.1:0-18418 GCA_038199105.1 Chitinophagales bacterium
AGGCGATGTTCGTACACTATGTTGGCTTCTTCAAATTTTGATTTGAATTCCTTCTCATAAATATCCTGGAAAATATCTTTAAATCGTCCGTCATATTTTTTGAGTATGGTATTTTTTGTGGAAAGATAAAGCGGCCATTTTTTGCTAAGCGCCATATTGAAACAGCTTCTTGCGAAGCCAGAAATACTTTCATCTGTGTTGTACATGCATAAGGCGACACCATCGCCCTTGAAATCATACACTTCAAACGTTTGTTCTTCACCTCCATCTTCCGGGGTAAAAGTCATGGTGAGCTTTCCTTTGCCTTTTATAACGGTGTCGGTTGCACGATATTGATCGCCGAATGCATGACGGCCAACAATGATCGGCGCAGTCCAGTTAGTAACCAGTCTTGGAATATTATTAATCACTATTGGCTCACGGAAAACGGTTCCGTCCAATATGTTTCTTATAGTTCCATTGGGGCTCCTCCACATTTGTTTCAGCTCAAACTCTTCCACTCTTTGCTCATCCGGTGTAATGGTGGCACATTTTATTCCAACACCATATTTTTTTATAGCATTTGCTGCATCTACGGTAACCTGGTCATCCGTCTCGTCACGGCTTTCCATGCCAAGATCGAAATATTTAATGTCCAGATCGAGGTATTGAAGTATTAATTTGTCTTTAATAAATTTCCAGATGATTCTTGTCATTTCATCTCCATCCAATTCCACCACGGGGTTGTCTACTTTAATTTTTGTCATTGTTCTGGTTTATAAACATTTAATGTTGTATGTTTTGCGATATTGTCAAAATCTTTATCATTATGAAACAGGTAAATTTCGTTTTCTATGCATATTGATGCAATAAGGCAGTCATTTGGTTTTCGTACAGTAATGCCCTTTTGTCTTAAAAATCTATAAAGTTCTGCAGCTTTAAGTGCCGAATAAATATGGTCTATTTTAATAAACTTATAAGACAGCATTAATTCTTTTGTAAGCTCAAATATTTTGTCCTCCCTGATACCTTGCAAAGTTTCCTGAAGTATAACTGGTAAAACAATAATCTCATCCCCGTCAATTAATTTATTAACAGTTTCAGCATTATTGTCTTTCACCGAATTAAAATAACTTATCCAGACACTTGTGTCAATCACCTTCCCATTTATCATAGGTTCTCATTTTATCTAAATCTCCGATCCATTCTACTTTACCCTGCAGGTTTTTCATTGATTGTCTTTTGTAAAATTTAATCAGTTCCGCTAATGCAGAATTAACTATTTCCTTTTTACTTTTTAAATTAGACCACTTCATAGCCTCATTCATTAATTTTTCGTCTATATCAATATTTGTTCTCATTATAAAAAAAATTTACACAAATTTAATTAATTCTATATCCAAACTTCTGCTATAAATTCTTAATCACTTCATCGCCAAATTCGCTCGTTTTTAATAGCGTTGCATCCTTCATCAGGTTGTAAAAATCTATCGTTACTTTTTTATTTTTAATCGTTTTGCCTATACCGTTAGTGATCAGCTCCCCTGCTTCTTTCCAGTTCATATAGTCCAGCATCATTACGCCGCTTAGTATTACTGACGATGGGTTCATTGTATTGGTATTAGCAAACCGTGGCGCCGTACCATGCGTTGCTTCAAATACGGCATGGCCCGTAAGAAAATTAATATTTGCACCCGGCGCAATTCCTATACCGCCTACCTGGGCGGCCAAGGCATCACTTATATAATCTCCATTTAAATTCAATGTAGCAATCACTGAATAATTTTGCGGAGCAAGTAATGCCTGTTGCAGGAAATTATCTGCAATCGCATCTTTAATAATAATTTTTCCACCTATGCCTGCAATCCGCATCTCTTCATTCGCCACGGCTTCGCCACTTTCTTTTTTTGTTGCTTCCCATTGATTCCATGTGTACACATCATTTGCAAATTCACGAACGGCTAATTCGTATCCCCAGTTTTTAAATGCGCCTTCTGTAAATTTCATGATGTTGCCTTTGTGAACAAATGTTACCGAGGGCAGCTTATTTTTTATTGCATATTCAATGGCAGAACGTATTAACCTTTCTGACCCTTCTTTACTCACCGGCTTTATGCCAAATGAAGAAGTTTCCGGAAACCTTATCTTTTTTATATTCAATTCATCCTGCAAAAACTTAAGTAATTTTTTTGCTTCCGGGGTACCAGTCATGAATTCTATACCGGCATAAATATCTTCTGTATTCTCCCTGAAAATAACCATGTTTACTTTTTCGGGCTGCCACATAGGAGAAGGCACGCCTTCAAAATACCGCACAGGGCGAAGGTTTACATATAGGTCAAGCTCCTGCCGCAAAGCCACGTTCAGGCTGCGAATGCCGCCACCTACGGGCGTAGTAAGCGGCCCCTTTATCGAGAGAGTATATTCTCTAAAGGCATCCATAGTTGCCTGTGGCATCCACTCACCCGTATCGTTAAACGCTTTTTCCCCTGCAAGCACTTCCATCCATTCTATCTTTCTTTTTCCATTGTAAGCTTTTTTTACAGCAGCATCGAACACCCGTACACTTGCTTTCCAAATATCCGGGCCAATTCCATCTCCCTCGATAAATGGAATGATAGGATTATCCGGCACCATTAACAATCCATCGCTTCCCATTTGTATTTTTTCTGCCATAAAACTGCTTTATTACTAATTTGAGTTGCCTGCGTTATCACTTCAAAGGATAAGAAAAATTCAACCAGCCGCTGTCAATTTCCACGCCTTCATATTTATTATAAAAATTAATTGCTGAAGCATTCCAGTCAAGCACCTGCCACACCATACCGCTAAATTTTTTTTCTTTGGCTTCTTCTATCAGCCGGTCAAATATTAATGTGCCAACACCATGGCCTCTCAATTTTTCATTTACGATAAGATCTTCAAGATACATTCGTTGACCTTTCCACGTAGAATAGCGGATGTAGTATAAACCAAAGCCCTCCACTAAACCTTCTACCTCGGCTACAAAAGCCCACCACACCGCCTTTTCGCCGAACCCGCTTTCCACAAAATGATCACAGTCAACAGTAACCTCTTTAGGCGCCCGCTCAAAAACTGCCAGTTCATGCACAAGTTCCATCATTCTTTTGCAGTCTTCCTTTTCGGCTTTTCGAACAATGATTTCCATCAGCTATTTATTTAATAAAAAAAGAATAAGGGAATCAGATCCCCGGGCCAACTCGTAAAAAATCACTAATATTTAAACACTTTTCCGTCCACCATCACTTCCTGTGTAGCTTCATCAAAAGTAGCTTTATGGCCCGTGCGTACCGCAGCGTTTGTCATAATGTTGGCGACGGAATGTGCATAGCCTGCTTCTACAGGCGCATTCGGCTGCTTCCTGCTTCTTACACATTCCATCCAATTGCGTACATGCGCGGACGTTAGTTGATCACCGCCGGTGTTTGCTCCCGATTCCACTTTTACGGCCATAGTACTTAAATCCATTTCCGGTAAAAGGTTCGCATGCATGCCCATTTGTTGTGCCATCTTTTCTGTAAGGCCTCCTTCTGGTGTTATTTTATTTGTGTTAAGATTTAAAGTACCTCCATTTGAATAATAAATTTCCGCTGGGTTTTCATCCCCATTATCCATCCGTGACATGAACACAACCTGAAAGCCAGTGGATGGATCATCTTGCGGGCCATAGTCAAATGCCGCAGTAGTTGTGTCCCAATTTCTTCTTCCATCTTTCCACATATAAATTCCACCATTAGCAGTCACACTGCGGGGATGTTTCAAACCAGTGAACCAGTGCACCGTATCAATCTGGTGGCTCATCCATTGCCCAGGCATACCTGATGAATAAGGCCAGAATAAGCGATACTCTAAATACTTTCTTGGGTCGAATGGTTCGAAAGGCCGGTTCTGAATATATCTTTTCCAGTCCACATCTTCTTCTTTACACTTCGCCACTAAATCGGGCCTGCGCCACCTGCCCGGCTGGTTTACGTTCCATGTTAATTCAACCATTTTTACGGGGCCGAATTTTCCCGATTGAACAAATTCTGCGGCCGCTTTATAATTGGCGCCGCTTCTTCTTTGTGATCCAATCTGCACAATGCGATCCGATGCTTTTATTGTTTTGAGCGCAGCACGATTGTCTTCCATGGTTTCCGCAAAGGGCTTTTCGCAATACACATCGCACTTAGCATTCACGGCCTGTATGGCATGTAATGCATGTTCGAAATCTGCGGTGCTTACGAATACACCGTCAATATTTTTTTGGTCATATAATTCTTCATTGTTTCTGCACGCAATAATATCGTGTGCCATTTTATCTTTCAAATAATTCTGCCCTTCTTCCCTGCGGTATTTCCATATATCTGAAAGGGCAACGATATCGAAGTTCAGCGCTTTGTAATGTTGCATAAAGCTGGGAAGATGCGACTGGCGGAAGCGGTCAGAAAAACCAACTACTCCTAATCTTACACGATCATTGGCACCTAAAATGTTACGATAACTTTTTGCACTTATCCCTTTTGCGGCCAGCAAGGAGCCTGCGGCAGCAAGTGTGGATTGTTTGATAAAATAACGGCGTGAATTGTTTGGCATATCAAGGAAATTTAATTTTGAATAATTAGTTTTTCACGAAGAGAAACACAAGAAAAGAAGACGCCAAAGTTATTCGGTCCTTAGCGGCTTGATCTCCTTTGCACCTTTGCGGGAAAACTTTATAGTTCTTTTATTTTAATACTTCTGAACGAAACACTGGTGCCATGCTCCTGCAATAAAATATGGCCTTTAGGCGCCATACCAAAGTTAGGCCACTCTACGTATTTACTTTTAGCCACCAAGGCATAAAAATATTGCGTGCCGCGTTGGTACTCCAATACTTTCCATCCATTGATCCAATGCTCCACCCGGCCATCCGGATACACCACAATCCTTCCGCGATTCCATTCACCGATTGGTAATTTTTCCCGCCTGTTGCCATTGCCATCCAATATTTTTTTCGATGGTATCATGTCATACAAAGATGCCTGTGTCCTGTTACCGATGGAACCTAATTTTGCATCAGGATGTTTATCATCATCCAGTATCTGGTATTCCAAGCCGATTGCAGATCCTTTGTTTTCTTCTTTTTCTGTAACAAAATATTTAACGCCGCTATTAGCCGTATCCGTTAGCCTGAATTCAAATTGCAAATCAAATGCGCCGTATTGATCCTTCGTAACAATATCTCCGCCATTAGCAGACTCCGCGCCGTTAGTGCCCTTTACATTCAACGTTCCATCCTGGATATACCAAACTTTCGACGGAAAATAATCTTTATAAGCACCGCGCCACCCATCAGTTGTTTTGCCATCCCACAATAATTTTACACCTAATTTTTTTTCATCTTCTGATAAATTATTTGGAATAAGATTTACCACAAAAATGTTATCCGGGGGAGATAGTTTTAAATTTTGTGTTTGAATGCGAACATTGCGCCAGCGGATTTCTTCGCCGGCATTTTTTGGGTCTTCTACCTGGTGCACCTGCAAGGCAATAAAACCTTTCGGTGTCATGTTATCTATAAGATGGGCGCAGGCAATTCCATTAACCCACGTGCGAATGCTGTTGCCAATACACTCTATGCGATAATGATTCCATTGATTATTTTTAAAAGCTTTTTGCGCTGCGGGATTATATTCCATCGGATACAGCCATCCTCTTCTTGCTTCATCATAAATACCTCCGCTCCATGCCCGTGCTGATGGGTCAATTTCCATTTGATAACCGTGTACTCTTTCGGGTGTTTTAAGATCTGTGACATGGCAGGTATCATTCGCATCTTTTATTTCGCTTCGGAATTGTATGCCCGAGTTCATATTATCATTGACCTTAAAATCCGTTTCAAAAATAAAATCACCATACAGTTTTTCGGTAGCTAAAAAACTATTTGGCGTGTTTGCCACGGTTGTACCAATGATCTCCCCGTTTTTCACTTCATACTTTGCTTTGCCGTTTAGCTGTTTCCAACCAGTAAGGTCTTTCCCGTTGAAAAGATTCACCCATTGGGCATGGGCAGGCGTAGCTGCAACAAATAAAACAGCAAGAAGGGATATAGAATATTTTAAGACTTTCATTGTATAGTTTATTTAGAATATGCTCAATTTATACATAATTTCAGCAATGTTTATTCAACATGAATAATATTTTTAAATAGCGCGTCATGGGCCATTCTTTCTCTTCTCTATTTCACCGGAGATAATTTTCATAATATCCGTTTTCGCTCCTTTTAATAAATATACTTTCCTTCCATATTCCCTTGAATATTCGTTTTCGTTTACGCCTACCCGGTAGACAGTATCGAAAAGCGGCCTTTCCTTTACCCGGCCAGTATCATCGTCATCCGGATCTTGCACAAGAATTACATTTTTAATTTTTGTATCCAACGGAATCCAGTTTATATAATCCGCATTTAAGGAGACGGCGTTGATATTCTTAAATACTGAATAGTAATTTATAGCCCCTGCCTGCCCATAGTTATCGCAAAGAACAAGGGTATGCCCTTTGTCATCAATCTTGTTATAAACAGAATCTACATTTTTAGCCAGCCCGCTCCAGCCAATCATATCCGCGAAATCCTGGGGTAGCGCATGGTCCTTACCATCTTCCCATCGTAGCAATCCAAATTTCTTATATGCCTGTGCGTGCAAGGCAATCTGCGCAGGGCTCCTGTATGGAAAGCCAATCCGGATAAAAGGAATTGCAAGTAGGATAACAATAATGATTAATACGGGCCGCAGGTAACGCCATTTTCCATTAGCCAATATTTTTTCCAGATACACTGATCCAAAAGCGATTAACACAGAATACAAGCCAACAGCATAATAAGCTTTTGCTTTAAAATATATAAATAATGATATCGTAAATAAAAAGCTGAAAACTATAAAGCGGAATTTTTTAAACGGCCTGTAAAAAAGCAGCGCTACAAAGGCGGCAAAAATTACAAAGACCGAACTTAAAAAAAAGAAGAATTGCTCTTTTACAAAATCCATACGTTTTACATTTATAAGTTGCGTACTTGCTAATTCCTGCAACTGATAAAACGTTGGAAAATGATTGCGCACCTGCCAAATTATATTCGGAAGAATAATTATGAAAACAATCCCGAAACCTATAGACAAATTCTTATTACCGAATATTTTGCGTTGCGGCGTTAACAATAAAGCAGGGAGCAAGCCTGCCAATAAAAAGATGATATTGTATTTACTGAGTATGCCAAATGCGACTGACAGGGCGCACATATAAATCCACCCCGAATCTTTGGTAGTAAAATATTTTATCAGGGTAAAATAGGTAAGCGTCCAGAACAGAATATCCAAAGAATTTGGCTGGAATAAAATATTAATTCTCAAAATAACCGAAACCAAAATCGCCAATGCGCCCAACACCAACGCATATAAATTCCCCTTGAGCTCTTCTATAATTTTCCATACAAGCGCCATTGTTAAAGACCCAAACAACGCAGGGAAAAACTTAACCCAAAAAACGCCGTTGCCCAATAATTTTATTAAATAAGAAATCCAGGAAGTAACCGGCGGAACGGAAATATAGCCCCACGCTAAATGATTTGCCTGGTCAAGATGAAGATACTCATCCCGCTGAAGATCATACGCAGGGCTGATGAGCAGGTATTGCAGTATAAACTTTACTATTATAAATCCAAGAAGTATGAGAGATCTTTTTTTCATTTTGAACTGCAGGATCTAAATAACGACGTAACCAGGTTTATCAATTGATAAATTACAATATTATTCAGTTACTAAGGTCGTATAACTAACGGCATTGAGGTGGAAGTTTGCCTTGCCATTTGCCACTTTTATGCTTTCGCCTTTATGCACTGCATGATCTTTATCAGTCACATAAATTGATATTGACTTTACGCCGGATGGAAGGCCCGCGATGCTTGCATTGCGGGCTGCGCCATTGTTTACAACGTGTATGGCATAAACACCTTTGGTATTATCCCCAAGAGCGGCACACGTTACATCAGGCCTGTCTTCTTTTATGTTCATTGCAAATAAACCCGCAGGAGTGGAAGCGAGTTGCTTAAAATTCGAGAACCGTTGTGTAGGCCGGAGCGGTTCATTGTTTCCAAAAATACCTCCACCAACTAGCGGCGAATAATCAGACGTCAACTGCCATTGAAGTATCGTTAAAGGCTGGCAAATGGAAAGCAAGCGAATGTAAAGATTGATCTCTTCCATAGTATATTTCTGCTCCTCAAAAAATGTAGGGTAGTTCCACGCTGCGGCATCAATACTTCCCTCGCCGACTATTAATGGCTTATTTATTTTTAGGGCAGCCTCATGCCATTTCATCAAGGTTTCGCTATCCCATCCACGCCATGAATGAAAAGATATGGCACCTAAATATGGCAAGGCCGCGGGATCGTTCAATGCAGGATAAATAAATTGATAAGTAGTGGCATCAGAATTATCACCCAACAGCATTTTGGTTGTAAGGCCTTTTGATTTGAAATAGGCGCCAAGGCCTTTAATTAAGGCACGATGCTCTTCGGCTGTTTGCCTCACGTTAATACCAAGATCAGATTCATTGAAAGAAAATAAAGCTACTTCCGTTCCATAATTATTTTTTAGATAAAGAATATAATTAGTGATGGATTTATAAATCGCATCCATTTTAGTTGAGTCTAATTGATTGCCCCAAACCCCATCCACCGGCTGCATATTGAGTTTGCCAACTACTGCCCACTGGGGCGGAAACCATCCGGAAAGAATAACCGGAATACCCATTTTATGTAACCTCACAGCCATATCCATTGCCTGTTGCACCCGCGGGTTAAGCTTTCCGTTCTTTGCTGAATCGGTAGGATTATCGCTTATTGCAGGTTGCCAGAGCTGCCATGGAAACTCAACCCTGCCCCAGGCAACTCTTAAATTTTCAAGAGAATAATCAATCACCTGTGGATCAGCTTTGGGATTTTGCAAACGGAAATTTCCACCAAAGCCGGCGAAAGGACGGCCTTCTTTTGAAGTATCTATATTAAAGAGGACCGGCCTTTTGTCAATAGTACCACCTGCATTAATGGTAAATTTTTTCTCTGCAACAAGGCCTTGATATACATTACCCGTAGCGAGTGAAAAATACACCTGCACCTTATTATCCCTGGCACCCGCGCTTTTTTTAATGATCGCTAAAGTAGGCTGTTCAAAAACAAATTCGAGGTGGCGCCGTGAAGAAATAAACCTGATATCCTGAATAGTGAGGCTATCATCTTTCTCCAACCCAACAAGCTTTATTTTTTTCTCCAGCCCATTATTTGTTTTTACAACCGCGGTTATATATTCATCTAACGGTAAAGCAGCTACGAAAAAAATACCATCTGCGTTAAATGACGAATTTGAAGAAACCTGCACAGCTACATTTGCACTTCCAGCCTTTATATCTTCTACAGTTTCGGTAAAGCTTACACTATCGATTTTTGTAGTGATGATTTGCTTACTGCTATCACGCATATACTTCGGCCTTTGCCGTTCCATAGCGGTTGCCTTTACTGTTGCCCAATTATTCTCCACTATTCGCAGGCTCGATTCAAATTTCATCAATTGCCCGTCAACCCTTATGCCTGTTATGTTCCCCCAGGGGGCCACTTCAGCTTGCGCCATTGTTTTGTTTGCCAGAGCAGGTAATAAAAAAAATAGAAGAAAAGCAAGAAGGTGAATCTTTATTGACATGATTGCACCTGGTTGAAAAACTCTTTTTCTAAAAGCAGTATATAATTTTTTTAGTAAAAAACTTTGAATCATGTCTGCAAAATTACGTGTGAAACTAAAATATTATTCAATTAGCAAGGTGCGTAAGTAATAATTCTATTTGCTAATCACCTTTATGGGTGAGCCGATACCGGCGCTTTTTATTGCTTCATTTATTTTCGAAAGTTCAATTGTTTTTATTTGCGTCCAGGTTTCTTCCAACTGTTCCAATTGAGCCAATGTTTCTTTCACAGCATTAGTAAGCTGAGAAGTTACCGGCATATCACTTTCCTCAAGACTATTAAACAGCGTTGCAAAAGAACTATATACCTGGGCAAGACTTTTAGACTTACTGCCTGGCAAAACCTTTTCAATACCTGATATCTTTTCATCTAAATCACTTAACGAGGCCTGCAATTTTCTATTAGCTTTTTCTGAAAATTCCTTTACCTGGCTGTGAAGATTTGTTGCGACAACGGATATTGATGATATCTTTTTTCTGCCTTCGTAACAAAGCAATGCAAGGTCGTGCTGCTTCTGCAAATCCCGCAAAGAGGTTTTAACCCTTGGATCCATCTTTATTACTAAGGGCTGCGAAAACGTCTTACCATTTACGGATAATTTAGCCGTATAATTTCCGGGCATCACCCAGGGAGATGTAGCACGAGGTGCTGTGTTTTTATAAATTGCAGCTATGGGATAAGAAGGAGGAAGATCAAGCGGAGTGTAATGCATGTCCCATAGAAACCTGTGTGATCCTGCCCCCGCAGACAATAGTTGCTGCGGGCGGATCCAAAACAGCGGCAGATCTACCTCGGGAATTTTATATAAAGTATCATTGCTGCTGTAATGCCTTACTACTTTTCCTTTAGCATCTAGTATGTCAAGGGTTACTTCCCCGGTTGCTTTTTCTTTCAAATAATAATCAATCATAGCGCCATCAGGCGGGTTTTGCCCTGCCGGTTCATCGGGGGGCAAAGGTGTGTCGGTGTTTAAATTCCACCTTACACGAATCGCTGTTGCCGGACGAAATAAATTATTGTTCAGCCCTGCATTTTTAATCACCTGGCGTAAGGGCGTTACATTATCTAATATCCAAAATCCACGGCCATGCGTTGCTGCTATTAAATCATCATCCTTAATCATAATGTCGCGTACGGAAGTCGCCGGCATATTTAAGCGAAGGGATTGCCAATGCTCACCATCATCAAAAGAAACATACACCTGTGTCTCTGATGAAGCATATAGTAAGCCCTGTTTTTTTGGATCTTCTCTTACAGCATTTATCGGATCACCTGGTAATCCGCTTATAATCTTTTGCCATGTTTTACCGCCATCATGTGTTTTATAAATGTATGGATGAAGATCATCGCAACGCAGCCTGTTAACTGCAGCGTAGGCAGTATTTATATCAAAATGCCCGGCGTCTATCAGCGAAAGCTTGCTCCAGGAAGTAATGCCCGCAGGTGTTACATCCTTCCAGGTTTTGCCGCCATCACTTGTGATGTGAATCAAGCCATCGTCAGTGCCAGCCCATATTGTATTGATGTTAAGTGGCGAAGGAGCAACTGTATAAATAACCCCGCGCCGTGGCATTTTTTTCAGTTCATCATTTTTATAAATACCAACACTGGCAGGAATGTCCCAGGTTTTCCTGGTCAGGTCAGGACTAATGGTTTGCCAGGTATCTCCCCCGTTTTGGGTTTTAAATAAAACGTTCCCCGCAAAATATAAAGTCTTGTGATCAACTGGTGAAAATATAACCGGCTCTGTACGTACGAAACGATAATCCCCATTTCGTATAGGCTGTGGCGTTATATTCTGCACCTGCCCGGTCAGTTTATTATATCTTGAAATTTTACCGCCATAAATGATATTTGAATTCAGCGGGTCCGGCGCAACATATCCATATTCTTCTGCGCCAACGGGATGCCAGTCTCTAAAGGTTATTTCGCCGTCATTATCCCTTGATGCGATGCCAACAGAGCCACTTTCCTGCTGGCCGCTATACACATTATAAGGAAAAGCATTGTCGGCACTTACGTGATACAACTGTGCAGTCGGCTGGTTATACCACGAGCTCCAGGTGTCACCACTATTTACCGTAATGATAGCGCCCTGGTCGCCGGTAATCAACATGATTTTTGTATCAAGAGGATTGATCCAGATATTTTGATAATCATCTCCACCGGGTGCGCCGCGGATGGCCTTCCATGTTTTAGCGCCATCAACAGAGCGCCAAACTACAATACTTGTGCTGTAAACTGTTTCAGGATCTTTTGCATCAACCATCAATTCCGGAACATCGCCGCCACCGATTCTTGCTTCAGGCCTTCCGTCCTCCGATATCTTTTTGAAGTTTTCTCCTCCATCATCAGAGCGGTAAATACCCATACCTTTTCCCGTGCCATATTCGTTCGATTCGGAGGTACCCATAGCAACATACACAATGTTTGAGGCAGAGGGTGCAATAGCGATGTGTGCCTGCACCAAATCACCGGGAAAATCTTTAGATAATTTCTTCCAGGTATTTCCACCATCAGTTGATTTAAAAATTCCGCCCTTGTTACCCGACCATTCGCCGTTTTCCCATGGCCCTTCGCGGGATTGCCAAAGTGCTGCGAAAATAATATCTGAATTATGCGGGTCAATTTCTACATCATCGCCACCGGTGTTTTCATCTATGTAAAGAATTTTATTAAAAGTTTTTCCGCCATCAACAGATCGAAAAATTCCCCGCTCTTCATTAGGCCCATAAGGATGGCCAAGTACGGCTACAAAAATTCTATCAGGATTATTTTTATCAATAGCAATTTTGGGTATTTGCTGTCCATCCCGCAGGCCAAGATGTACCCACGTTTTACCTGCATCAGTGGATTTGTAAACTCCATTTCCTGTTGAAAGATCAGGCCGGTGTAGCCCCTCGCCGCTTCCTACATAAATAATATCAGGATCGGAAGGCGCTATACTTATAGTGCCAATAGACCCGGTAGGCTGGTCATCAAAAATGGGAAACCACTTCCGTCCATAATCCGTGGTTTTCCATACGCCACCATTATTTACGCCGATATAAAATACATTAGGCTGCTGCGGTACACCTGCGGCTCCAACCGTTCTGCCACCGCGATATGGGCCTATGTTTCGCCATTGTAAACTATTATAAAAAGATGAATCAACTGGTTGTGAAAAAGAGAGGATTGAAATAAAAGATGCGGATACTAATAATAAAATACTCCTTCGAAGAATTAGTTTTTTCATTTAATAAAAAATAAAATAAATGGAATAATGCCCTAAGTTATGGAGAAATGATAAGGCAGAGCAATGTATAATTTTCCAAAAAAGGAGCGCCTGTATTTTTTTGTATAAAAAAAACCCGCAGATTAGTGCGGGCCTTTATGGAATATTTTTATTCCAGGGGTAATTATTTTTTAAAGGATAATCTGGATACGCTTTTTACGGCTGGTTTTCTTTAGATATATGGTTGGTTACAGGTATTGGGAAAAAAAGTAGAAGTTGACTGATATCGGATTTTTAGTTTTCATGGATTTGGAAACGGGCTCTTTTCACTGGATTTGGATAGTTTGATTTTTTCACTGGATTTGGATATCTGATTAATGTTTGTTGAACATCAATCAACTTCTGGTACAAAGATACACTGGCGCTATACAGTCTGCAAGAGCAGTATTGCTTAATTATTTTTGTATTGAAATTACTGCCTGCATAGTAAATACACGTGTATTTGAAAGTAAATTGGCTTGCAGTGTTCGAGATCATCTCACAAAATCAAACAAAGTTGCAGTAAAAATTCCTCTTTCTCTTTTCTTAAAAATCGCTTTCCAGTTGCCATTATACCGCAATATAGCAGGCACGAGCAGATCACCAACTTTTGTCATTTCGGTTTCCATCTCTACATTAAAGTCATATACGCCAGCATCATAGCTGAGTGAATATTTACGGGCAACTATTTCAAAAGTTTTTTCATTGAACCAGGTGGTCATCTCATCTATCACCACGCCATTTTTTTTCCCGTCTTTCACCTTCATCGAAAAAACATAGCAATTTATATTATTGAAGTCGCGAAGGTCAATATTCATATCATATTTATCGGCCATTGATTCATCAAAAATTTCTGTCTTGCCACTAATAAAAGGCAGCCCATTTATCTTTCCGCCGGGATTGAAAAACAACATTTTCAATTGCTCTTTATGCTTCGCCATGCCGCTTAAACCACTAGTTGAAAACTCGTGGCCTTTTACGATATTAGTTTCACCACATACAGAGCCTCTCGTAAAAAAGAGGCCTGCGTACATTTCAGCCGTGTAATAATTAAAATTCCCGTTTTTATCATACATATCGCCGGAATGCGTTTCTTCGAGCACCTGCATTGTACGGCAACTTCCTGCACGCACCTGCCTGGTTTTACTCCTTAATGAAGCTGCAATTTGTTCATTTTTATCAAGCATCCGTATATCGTTCAAGGCAGTGTAGCCTATAATGTGAAGGTTTTTAAATGCCTTGTAAAATGTAGTATCATTTTTTACTCTTTCAATAAATGACTCAACATTGAGCTTATTATTTACAACAATTTCTGAAAGGGTGATATAATTTTCATTCACCTTTACCAGCGTGTCACTTTTATTTTGGGCAAAAGAAAAGTTATGAAATTGCAAAAGGATAGCGATTGCAAAAAGTGTTTTTAGCATGCGCTAAATTAATTCTAAAAGTGTTGGAGGAAATATAAAATAAGGGCTATTATTTCGCAAAAGACATCCGGTAATCAACCGATATTTTCCCCTTGGAAATGTCAGCAAGCTTTCGCTTGAGCAAGCTCTTTTTTAGGGGCTTCAGGTAATCAATAAAAAGTTTTCCATCAGTATGGTCATATTCATGCAAAATAACTCTTGCAGTCACGCCGGTAAATGTTTCTGTGTGCGGCTCAAATCTTTCATCCAAAAAGGAAATATTAATTTTTTCTTTTCGCACCACATCTTCCCTGATCTTAGGAATGCTCAGGCAGCCTTCGTTATAAGACCAATCTTCACCATCTGCGGAATTAATTTTTGCGTTGATAAAAACACTCTTGTACCCCTCGTCGCCCGGATATTCATCTTTTTCATCCGCTTCGAGATTTTCTATTATTTGAACACTATCCATTATAAAAAGGCGGATGTCTTTATTGATCTGCGGCGCTGCCAAACCTACGCCTCGGCTATTGTACATGGTCTCCCACATATCTTCAATAAGCTTATTTAATCCGGTGTAATCCGGTGTAATTTCTTTGCCCACTTTCCTCAATATTGGGTTGCCGTATGCTACAATAGGTAAAATCATGAATAACTTTTGATATAAAATTTAATGCATTTTGCGGCAAAAATAAAACTTTTGTAATACTTGCCGGCTTATTAAGATGCCATGTAAACAGCCTTCAGGTAAGTGCCTGCATATATTCCTGTAACATAATAGTGGCGGCAATTTCATCCACCGTTCTTTTATTGCGACGATCCTTTTTTTTCATGCCCATATCTAGCATAGCCTGCTTTGCCATTTTGGAAGTATATCTTTCATCAACAGTTTTTATAGGAAGTTGAGGAAATTCTTTTTCCAATTTTTTAATAGCTTGCTTTACCAGCGGCGTGGCGTGCGTATCAGAATCATCTAGGTTTTTTGGTTCACCAATAATTATCAACTCAACTGTTTCCTGCAGGAAATAATTTTTAAGAAATGAAATTAATTGTGGCGAGTCCACTGTAGTTAAGCCCGTTGCAATTATTTGCAAAGGATCAGTAACGGCTATGCCCGTACGCCTTAAGCCATAATCAATGCAAAGAATCCTCGCCATAGTTTAGAATTTTACAAAAATGTCGAGCAAAACAAAAACTCCAAAAATAACAGAGGCAATTCCGTTTGATGTAAAAAATGCTTTATTGATTTTGCTCAGATCCTTTGGGTTTAAAAGCGTATGGTGTTAAACAATAAAGAACGAAAACGCCGCTATACCTGCCCAGTAAAACCATGAAAAATGCCCGATGGTTCCTGCAACAAATAAAGAAAAGAATGATAATAAGTGCAGGTATTCACTTACATGCAAGGCTTTTTTTATTCCAAGCCATGAAGGGATAGATCGCAAATTATTTGCCCGGTCAAAATCTTCATCTTGGAGGGCATAAATAATATCGAAGCCGCTTACCCAAAACAATACTGATAAAGAAAATAGCACAGGGACAATCGCAAACCTGCCGGTGACAGCTATATACGCCCCGATTGGCGCCAGGCTCAAGCCAAGGCCAAGCACAAGGTGGCAAAGTGGTGTAAATCTTTTTGTATAGCTATAAAACAAAATTACAAACAATGCAACCGGAGCCAGTACAAGGCACAAGGCATTAATAAAATAAGTAGTTATAAGAAATGCAATGCAATTGAAAATAACAAAAGTCATTGCTTTTCTTTTAGTGATAATTCCTGAGGGAATTTCCCGGACTGCCGTACGAACATTTAGCTTGTCAAAGTCTGCATCCAGCCAGCGATTGAATGCCATGGCGGAGCTCCTTGCGAAAACCATGCAAAGGACAACCAATAAAAAAAGAAACCACCACGGTTTGTAAGTTTCATAATTCATCGCCCGCCACCCAAGAAAAAAACCAATTAATGCAAACGGCATTGCAAAAATTGTATGGGCAAATTTTACAAGAGACAAATAAATCCCAACCCCTGAAGGGGCTTTTACCCCAACCCCTGAAGGGGCTTTTGTAGCATTAGGTAAATTTGAGTCTTTATTTTTTTGGGTCGCTTCCATTAAAATTGTTTTGTGTACCAGTAGAGTTTCCTTATTCCGCTTCAGGGGTTAGGGGTTTTTTGCTTTAAAGATTCCAATAACAAAGAATAATCTTTTTTAATAGATGGATATTTTTTTGTAAGCTTTTTTATTTCTTTCTCAAATTCTAAGGTGGTGAAAATTTTAAAGCTCATTTAATAATTCTTTAGCCTCTTTGAGATGCATTTTTCCTTCAATGTACAGCCTTGTTTCTTTCGCTCCACTTTCAATACTTTTTAATATGTCTCTTTTTGAAGGTTCTTTGTAAACATTTGCTTTTACATTGATCTTTTTTAAAAAATCAAGTATTACTTTTGATTCAGATTTGCTTCTATGCTCTGCTATGATAGTTTCCATTCTATAAAATTAAAGAATTTTATTAATCGTACTTCTTACTACCTCCCACAACACGATCCCTGCTGCTACTGAAATATTGAGTGAATGCTTCATCCCGAATTGGGGAATTTCAACACAACCATCACTTAGTAAAATTGTTTCCTGCTCAACACCGGAAACCTCGTTTCCAAAAATAAAAGCAAGTTTATTTTGATTGAGTGCAGGAAAACTTTCCAACGACATACTATTCGTTGCCTGTTCTATTGAATAAATTTTATAACCCTGTTCCTGCAAGTCAGCAACAGCAAGCCTGGCATTTTCAAAATATTTCCAGTCAACTGAATGTTGTGCATCCAAAGCCGTTTTTGTGATTTCCTTATGAGGCGGCTTTGCAGTATAGCCGCATATATAAATTGCTTCGATTAGAAATGCATCGGCTGTGCGAAACACACTACCTACATTATATGCACTTCGAATATTTTCCAAAACCACCACCACCGGAGTTTTTTCAGCACGCCTGAATTCATCAACAGTTTTCCGGTTAAGCTCATCCATTCCCAGTTTTCTCATCAAAAGACTATTAATTTGCAAAAATAGTTAAAAGGCCTCCATCCCAACCCTTCTTCAAAGGAGAAGGACAAGGATTATAATAACGTCTTGACTATGTTAGCAATTGAAGATATTCATAGATTCATTTAACTTACTTTATTTATTTTTTAATTTATTAAATAAAGGGCTTCCAATCATGGCTCTCTCCACTGGAGAGGGGTTGGGGTGAGGCCGCTCAATTATGGCTTCTGCAGACACACCTTTAATGAAACAGCACAGCGCTATCAAGATGAAATATCCTGATGCGATACTGCTTTTTCGTGTGGGTGATTTTTACGAAACTTTTGGGCAGGATGCGATAACCACATCGCGTGTTTTGGGAATTACTTTAACCAAACGTAGCAGTGCATCGGCAACTGCCGCAGAGCTTGCAGGTTTCCCTCATCATGCATTAGATACATATTTGCACAAACTTGTGAAGGCGGGTTATCGCGTTGCTATTTGCGACCAGCTTGAAGATCCGAAAGCTGCTAAAGGAATTGTGAAACGCGGCGTGACTGAACTGGTGACTCCGGGCGTTGCTACAAATGACAAATTACTCGAGCATAATAACAACAACTTTTTGTGCGGCGTTCATTTAACAGAAAACAAAACGGGTGTTTCCTTTCTTGACATTTCCACGGGGGAATTTTTTATTGCGGAGGGAGATAATGAATATATCGATAAACTTTTGCAGAGCCTTAATCCTGCAGAAGTGATTTTTCAGAGGAATCAGCAAAAGGAATTTAAAAAATTCTTTGGCAGTAAATTTTATACTTACTCGCTTGATGAATGGATTTTTTCTGTGCAATATGCTAAAGAAAGTTTGTTAAAACATTTCGGTACGCAAAGCCTGAAAGGTTTTGGGGTTGAAGATTTACAAGAAGGCATTATTGCTGCCGGGGCTATTTTGCATTATTTAAAAGATACGGAGCATCCAAACCTGCAACATATA
>JBBPZF010000128.1:0-5016 GCA_038199105.1 Chitinophagales bacterium
AAACATTTTTATAAATATATCCCGATGTAATTCTGTATACAACGCAATAAAGTTGCCAAACATATTTTCAGATCAATATAACTTCAACATTTTATTTGTAACAATGCTCTCACCCACAATTACTTTATAAAAATAATCTCCCTGCGCTACACTCGAGGCATTCCACAGAATTTGATACACACCAGGCAGCTTAATTTCGTTCAATAATACTGCAACCTGCATTCCAATTGAATTATACACCATCACTTTTACTGAATTCTTTTGGGCTATTTCAAACTTAATAGTTGTAAAGTTTGAAAATGGATTAGGAAAGTTTTGATAAATCAAATTTTTACGTGGATTTACTTCAAAACTTATGATATCAGAATATACAAACTTGCCATCTGCATCAATAACTTTTAGACGATAATAATTTGATCCTATTGAGGGTAAACTATCTATAAACGTGTATTGATTGCTAATAAGACCGGAATTGTTAGCCTGCACAAACCCAATCTTGTTCCAGGTGGCGCCATTCATTCTTTCAATCTCGAATCCCAAAACATTTCTTTCGTTTGTGGTTTCCCAAAACAAGTTGATAAAATCGGTTTGAATTTTTCCGGTGAACGACAATAATTTCAAAGGCAACGACGAAGCAACTACCCTAATTTGTACGGTGTCTTTTCCCACGCCTCCCAAATCGTCAGTCACGCTTAACTCAAATAAATAATTTCCCTGGGCGAGGTTGCCTACAACAGTATTGGCAGCATTGGCATTAGCGATGATTGCCGATGTCAAGCCCGCAATTTCTTTCCACGAGTAACTTACAACAGTTCCGTCCGGATCGTTTGCTGTTCCGTCAAGCAGCGCCCTGTTTTTTGGTAATATCAGCATTTGGGCGGTACCTGCGTCAACGACTGGTGGAATATTTGCAGGCAGATTGACCGTAACCTGCATTGTATCTCTCGCAATCGCACCGCTGTTATCGGTTACTTTCAGTTCAAAAGTATATACTCCACTTATCAGCCCGAATATGTCTGTGACAGGTGAAGATGAATTGACAATACTATAAGATGATGGACCAGAAATTTTCGTCCATGCATAAGCGACAATACTTCCGTCCGCATCACCCCCACTTCCTGCCAGTGAAACCAAGTTATTGGGTAAAGTGATCACCTGGTCCATTCCTGCATTTGCAACGGGCGGAATATTTGCCGGAGGATTAACCAATATTTGTACGGTATCCACAGCGCTTGCGCCTGAATTATCGGTCACTTTAAGTTCAAAATTGTAAGTGCCTTTTACTAAACCTGTAACAGTAGTTGTAGCATTATTTGAATTTGTTATCGCGCCGGAAGAAGGGCCTAATATTTTTGTCCATGAATATTTTGTAATGCTACCGTCTGCATCTATTCCTGTTCCATTAAGAATCACACTATTTATGGGCAGGGTAATTGACTGATCTGCACCTGCATTTGCAATGGGGGGAATATTTGCAGCAGCGTTTACATTTACCTGCATTGTATCTACACCCGTTGCTCCGGAATTGTCTGTAACTTTTAGTTCAAAACTATAACTCCCTTGCATCAACCCTGTAACAGTTGTGCTGGTATTATTTGAATTTGTTATCGTGCCCGAAGAAGGGCCTGATATTTTTGCCCATGAATATTTTGTAATTCTGCCGTCGGCATCTGTTCCACTTCCGTTAAGTGTCACACTATTTACTGGTAGCATAATTGCCTGGTCTACACCCGCATTTGCTACCGGTGGAATATTTGCAGCAGCGTTTACAGTAACCTGCACTGTATCCAAACCAGTTGCGCCTAAATTATCGGTCACCTTCAGTTCAAAATTGTAAATTCCTTGTACTAGACTCGTAACATTCGTATTGGCATTATTTGAATTTGTTATCGTACCAGAAGAAGGACCGGATAATTTTGTCCATGAATATTTTGTAATGCTTCCATCTGCATCTGTTCCACTTCCGTTAAGCATTATACTATTTGAAGGCAATGTAATTGCCTGGTCCACACCTGCACCTGCAACCGGCGGAATATTTGCAGCGGCATTTACAATTACCTGCACTGTATCTAAATTAGTCGCACCTACATTGTCGGTTACTTTAAGCTGAAACTTATAGATTCCCTGTATTAAGCCTGTAACTGTTGTTGTTGAATTCGTTGAATTCGTTATTGTACCAGATGTTGAACCGGATATTTTTATCCATGCATAATTTGTAACAGTGCCGTCCGAATCTGTTCCAGTTCCTGTAAGCGTGACATTATTAATAGGGAGAGTGATCGTCTGATCTGAGCCTGCATTTGCAACTGGCGGAATATTTATTGCCTGGCTATAATCTTTATAAAACTTCATGTCCACAAAACCAATATACATACTTCTTGCAGGCGTTCCACCGGATGTCCAATATTGTCTTAAAGTTCTGGGTTGTCTCCAATTTGCTGTCGGATCAAATAAAGCTGTAGTAATTGGCGGAAAACCAGCATAAGTGAATGTTACCGCTCCATTTATAATTTTTACTTCGAATGATTGCATTTGGTCGAGAGTTGCTTGCAAACCAGTGGTACTTGCAACTATTGAATTATTAGCATAAATAGTTACAACCTTGGTAGTTGAATTACCCAAATAATTAAACCTAGCAAGTATTTTACCAGCGCCATCCAAAACATCCAAATATTGATGCACGTAAGTCCCCACAACATAGTCGCTTCCTTCAAATGTTAACTCTCCCGAAATCTTCCATGAATTATTTACATTATTCGACCCAAGATCACGATTAATACTTGCAGTTCCGGTACTTTGACTAAACACAGAATACACGTCTGGCGATCCATCATCAATGTACTTTTTAAGGCCAGTATTTGATGTTACAGTGCCGCTCTGACTCCATCCCGCGCTATTGGGCAAAGAGGAAATAAATGGAAGGCCCGAGTGCAAATCAAGGTAACCATAAGCTATTCTGTAATAATTCGAAGGATATGCAATATTTATATACTGTTCTGTTATGGAACTGAGATTACTTATTTTCCATCTATGTATGCCGGCATGGGCGCTTTCATCACCATGATAGAGGTATAGATCTCCTGCAGCATCTTTCACTACTATAGGGCTTAAAGCATTTCCAGCCGCTCCTATATCGGTTGGTAAACTTATACTACCGTCTGTTCCAAACTGACCAATAGCAAGTCCATCTTCGTAATAATGATTGAAATAATTTGTCTGGCTATTTTTCCAATGTTCCCCATGATAACCCGTTATAATATTATTGTCCACTACATTTATATTGCTTCCTGCATAGTTGTTTACGATGTTTCCTATTTCAAAATAATCTGCTTCGGGGAACGTTCCTGCATAATTAATATGGTCAGACTTTTGAGTTTCCCAGGAAAACGAACTTTGTCCCAACTTAATAGCTCCTAAATGATACCCGTTTCTTGAGATCGGGGTAACTCCACCATTTTGCCAAAGTGTCTGTGGGGCATACCATATAACCTTTCCCGATGCTGTTACAAAATTATACGAAGTTGGTGATACAAGTCCAGGGCGCTCTATTGGATGGCTTAATCCAGCATCTTGAACAGGTGTAGTTGATAAAATTGTTCCTGTACTGCTCCATATAGGATTTCCTGAACCATCAAATCCTGTTAACGGGTATTTCACTAACGATAGTGCTTTTCCAAAATCATCAGTGCCTATCCATTTTGTTAACGAGCCATCTGTATTCATTACGCCATTTCCTATACTGACGCCTGTATTTCTCAAACCAGTAGATGTGAGTTCAACAAGGCCGGAAGGAGGAAGGTAATTATATCCGTATGTTCTTCCATTGCTTAGTGTAACAATGTTCAATAATTTGGTTGTGTTAATGACTGCCGTTATATTAATAAGGCTTGGATAAGCCCAATTCTTAGCAAGCTTCCATCCTGTGGAGCCACTCAAAGGCTTTGAATAATCTATGGCAAACTCCAAATAATTGCCGAAAACTCTGGTTATATTATTTGGGTCAACACAAGTAGAATAGGTTGCACCCATTGACATAATGGTTTCAATCCATGCTTTGGATGAATTATAATGAAGTTCTCTATAGTTACCTGGATCACCTACCCAAAAACTCCCATCCGGTGCAAATGTTATAAACGAATATGTATGCGAGCGATAATCGTTAAACATAAAGCGTGTATTTGTAACCATAGGATTAGTTGAATATCCTCCATTTGTACCAAGCTGAGTTCCTTCTACTCCCGTTGATGTGTTGAAAAATCTTACAACTTGATTAACTGAATCAATAACAGCAACTGTACCATTTCCATTTGATTGTGTAGCTCCTGGAATTGTTATTCCTGAAAGAGTTAATGTAGATGTGCCTAAACTGCCATTTGAATTTATTGGATATTTTGCAATAACATTGCCTGTAGCTGTACTACCAGTACACATCCAAAAACTACTACCATCTATTGAAATATATCTTGGATTGCTGTACGTAAGAGTTTGAACGAGAGCACCTGTTGTCTTATTGTAAACACCCACTTGATTTAGTCCTCCACGGGCAATAAAAAGATAACTTCCTGATGCTGCTAAACCTGTTATAATAGAATTTGATTGATTTAATTTACCAACAGTACTATTTATTAGAGAAACATGATTTGAAGAATAAGAGCCTGAACTACTTGAAAATGTAAACGCTGATCTATCGCTCACTTTAATAGCATGTACCATTGTGTTAGAAGGATAATAAATATCATATCCAGCCCAGTAAACATTTATACCATCTGTTGTAACAAAATCGCAATCAATATTAGAAGTACCTACCACGTATATATTTTGCCTTGCTTGTGGATTATTTATATCAAAATAGGCTTCCCCCGGAAATCCTTCACTATATCCCTGGCAGAAATAAGCTGTTGTTCCCGTAATTGCCATGCCCGTCATGGAGGTGTAAACATTTTTATGAATAGTACTGCCAGTTTGGGCTGTTGAAGTATTGCCAATAATCCCATCCCATTGATATTTTACATTATT
>JBBPZF010000129.1:0-12082 GCA_038199105.1 Chitinophagales bacterium
AAAGTGATTATCGTATCAGATGATGTATCCAACACAGGCAAAACTTTGTTGTATGCTCTAAAGCCTTTTCTAAATTTTTATCCTAAAAAAATACAAGCCCTTGTGTTGGTAGCCCGCAGCCACAAAGAGTTTCCTGTGTCACCGGATTATGTGGGGCTCTCTGTATCTACCGGCCTTCATGAAAAAATAATCGTAGAAACAGAAGATAAAGAAGTTGCCGGTGCCTATATGGAATAGTGTTTATGTGTTACAATTCCCCGTCAGAAGTCACGGGTTCTCATCCCCCTTCAGGGGTTAGGGGCCACTAAATTTTAAACCCTATCGTCGCAATAATATTACCACCATTATTTTTAATTGTCGCGGGAGTATTTGGTTTATCCTGTAAAAGATATGGGTAGTTTATGTCTTTATTTAAAGAGTAAACATAAGTAAGATCAATAAAAATGCCCTTATTCCTATACCCCAATCCACCACTTAATTTTACCAGGTCAGCTTTTTGATTTTTATAAGGATTGCTGTAGTATGCACCGCCAAGCCTCGCCATAATCGTATTGAATTTCACTTCGCCCCCAACTCTGAAATTGAAAGCATTTTTGTAAAGATTATCAATGGTTTTGTTCAACGAAGAATAATAATTGCCTGCAGTTGCATCGGTATTATTTACCGCTGAAAAAGAAGAAGCTTTGTAATCAACGTATTCAATGTCTGCAGTAATAAACCCCTTTTGATGTGTTACATCTGCTACCTCATGAAAAATATAAGAGCCACTGGCCATCAGCCTTAGCGGAGTTACCAAATTGTATTTTGATTCAAGAGGAGCGCCATCAGTACTAAGATCTGTGGAGCTTTGATGCTTAACACCTGCGCCGCCGAAGCCTTCAAGGTCGGTCACTATTTCGGTGGTGTATTTATCGGTTAGGTTGTAAAATGTAGGCGTATGTATCGCCAGCCCGAGCCTTATATCTTCTACGGGCTTATAGATAACGCCAAGCCTTGCATTTACACCAACGCCTTTTGTTTGTAAGGACTCATTCCTCTCAAAATAATTAAAATTATTATTAAGATCGCCGGACAAATCGCTTTCTCTGTAGGTAGCATCGCGGTTATAGTTTAAAAAAGGAAAAGCAATCGAGCCTCCAAAAAACCATTTCTCTTTAAGGTTAACACCTGCGCCCAAAGAGATATCCGTAATTCCGCCACTGGTATTAATTGTATTTTCCTGGGATAAGCCGAACGCAGGATCTGCAGCACTTCTATATCCGGAAACCGAACCATCTGCAGCCTGCACTGTGTCAATTAAAAATGTGTTGAACGCAAGGCTGGAGCCGTAAGGATAATCGTTTGCAGCTCTATTGGGATCTGTAACTTTATTGTTTACTAATTCTTCTAAATATTTTTCTGAATAGCTTGAGTTAGTGTTTCGTCCCTGGTAATAAACGTGATTATTAAAGTCAGCAATTTTATTTACGCCTATTGCGAAAGTTATATTTTTTACTGGCCTTCCTTCTGAGGACGAAGAGAAAAGTAAGCCGCTTGCACCAAGATTAAAATTGTCATATTTACTTGTAGCACTGTTGCCTATATAAGTTGCCTTATTAGTTTTGAGGGAGTAAGAAGGCGTGAAAACAAATTCATTTGTTTTAAAAAAACCAAGGCCTGCCGGGTTTATAAAAAGAGAAGAGAATTCGCCGCCTAAGGAAACTCCGGCGCCACCAATTGCCTGGTTCCTGGCCGTTCCATTTTGGGTTAAAAAGGAGTACCGGAGCGCATCTGCGGGTTCCTGGGCATACGATGTGGAGATAGCCAACAGGCTAATGAATGTGATGTATAGTGGTTTCATTGTACAAGATTTTTATAAGTTCAAAAAAAGAACTTTCGTACTCCAAAAAAGATGTTTTAAGGATGAAATGCAAGTAGATTTTCCTTGCTGCTTATTTCAAAAATTATCTTTTAAAAGTTCTTACCGGTGCACTGCTACTTCCTGAAGAACTGTTATTGGATGAAGGGGCTGATCTTACCGGTGTCGAATTTGTATTGTTGTTGCTGTTATTATCATTGCGGAAAGACCTAGTATTGGTGCTATTGTTGTTGCTATTATTATCATTGCGGGAAGACCTTGTGTTGGTGCTATTGTTGTTGTTATTATTATCATTGCGGGAAGACCTGGCGTTGGTGCTATTGTTACTGTTGTTATTATCAGGCGTAAAAACTCTCCTTATTAAATTACCGGCGCCGCTTCCATTGTTTTGAGAGCGAGTGGTAAATGTTCTTACAGGAGACGATGTTGTATTTACAGGGCGGTCATAATTGTTTGTATTTCGTACGGTATTTACAGAATTACTATATGCGCCAAGATTATACCTTCTTGGAGCAACCATAGTACCCGCACTCGCTGTGCCCGGATAAACATAAACCTGTGGGGAGTAATAGTAATTATTATACGGAGACACAAACAAGCTGTTATTATAAGTATTGTAGGGATTGTAGTATAAACTATTGTAATCATATCCGTATCCATGCGAATTGTAAGGGTCATATCCGTAAGAATTATATCCATAAGAATTATGTCCGTAAGGATTGTACCCATAAGGATTGTACCCATAAGGATCATAGTTGTAAGGAACATATCCGCCGATACCCAATTGAACTATTACATTATTATCGCGATACCGGGAATCGCGTATGCCACGCCTGATCTCAAGATCTTCCCCGTTGGTGGTGTTGTTATATGCATAGCTTCCTCTCTCATCCTGGTTGTCGGTTCTTACATACGTGTCCTGTGGAGGAGCCGGTGAATAATACACATCATCAGGTGTTTGCCCGGAGCGGTATGCTGTGCTGCAACTGCTAAATGCAACCACTAATCCTAAAAAAAGTATGTGTTTCGTTTTCATGATCGTATGTTTAAAAGGATTTAAAATATGAAGTTATTACTTTTGCGCCTTGTGCTCTGTAAATTTAAGCAAAAAGAACAAATGTATAACGCATCAATAAATGTAAAGCTGTTAAAAAATAGCCAAGACAAAACAGTTTTTATTTTATTGGACATGCTCAAAATCTCAACAGATTTCGAAACTTAAAATGAATGAATTCTTAAAATATAATAAGTCCATTGTTTAATGAAGCATTACAGAAAAAATATAAAGACACCCGGAAATAATGAGTAAAGAAATTACAAGCAGGGAAAAAGATTATTCGCAATGGTATAATGATCTTATTATAAAATCAGGGCTTGCCGATTACAGCGCCGTTCGCGGCTGCATGGTAATAAAGCCTTACGGCTTTGCGCTTTGGGAAAACATGCGTGACCAGCTTGATAAAATGTTTAAGGAAACAGGTCATCAGAATGCATATTTCCCTTTGTTTATACCAAAAAGTTTTTTAAGTAAAGAAGCAGCGCATGTAGAAGGTTTTGCAAAGGAATGTGCGGTGGTAACTCACTACAGGCTTATGAACGACCCAAATGGCGGAGGCATTGTTGTGGATCCTTCAGCAAAGCTCGAAGAAGAATTGATAGTACGGCCAACATCTGAAACGATTATCTGGAACACTTATAAAACATGGATACAATCTTACCGTGACCTTCCTGTGCTGGTAAATCAATGGGCAAATGTGGTAAGATGGGAAATGCGCACAAGATTGTTTTTGCGCACAACAGAATTTTTGTGGCAGGAAGGGCACACTGCACACGCTACCTCACAGGAAGCCATAGACGAAACTTTGCAGATGCTTGATATATATGCAACCTTTGCTGAAGAGTGGATGGCTATGCCGGTGATAAAAGGCGTAAAAAGCCCCAATGAAAGATTTGCGGGGGCAGAAGATACTTATTGCATAGAAGCGCTAATGCAGGATGGCAAAGCATTGCAGGCAGGCACATCCCATTTTTTAGGGCAAAATTTTGCCAAAGCTTTTGATGTGCAGTTTACCGATAAGGAAAATAAACTTGATTATGTATGGGCTACAAGCTGGGGTGTAAGCACAAGATTAATCGGTGCATTGGTAATGGCCCACAGTGATGACGACGGCCTTATATTGCCACCAAAGCTTGCACCCGTGCAGGTGGTAATCGTTCCCATTTTTAAAGGAGAAGATCAAAAAAAAATAATAGATGAAAAAGTGAAATCTTTTATGGAAGATTTTAAAGCTTTAAATATTAGGGTAAAGTATGATGATGATGACAGCCGCCGCACGGGCTGGAAATTCGCGGAATATGAGATGAAAGGTGTGCCGGTAAGAATTGCCATTGGCGCAAGGGACTTAGAAAATAATGCGGTGGAAATTGCCAGGAGAGATACCAAAGAAAAAAGTTCAGTTTCAATGGATGGCCTGGCGAATACTGTTTCAGTTTTGCTTAATGATATCCAACAAAAAACTTATGATAAAGCAAAAGATTTTAGAGATAATAATATAAGGAAAGCCGATACCTGGGATGAGTTTATGTCGCTGCTTGATACGGATGGCGGGTTTGTCTCCGCACACTGGGACGGTACTGCAGAAACGGAAGAAGCTATTAAAGAAAAATCCAAAGCTACCATTCGCTGCATTCCGCTTAATAATAAAAAAGAAGAAGGCGCATGTATACTTACAGGTGCACCGAGTAAGGAAAGAGTATTATTTGCAAGAGCGTATTAAATTATATATTCTCAACTTTTTTTCAGAACCAAAATTAAAAGATGGAAAATGTTGATTTACTCAGTAACGATCTGCAGGTGTCGCCGCAAGCCCAAAGTTATTTAGCCGAGTCCGCCAAATGGGGAAAGTTTTTAGCTATAATGGGTTTCATTCTTTGCGGAATAATGATCCTTGTATCATTTCTTATACCCACTATCATTACCAACATACCGCCGTATAATGCCATGTCTTCACAATTTAGTTCCGGCATGAGAATAGGGATGACAGTTTTGTATTTATGTTTTTCTGTGCTGTTCTTTTTCCCAGCTTTTTATCTCTATAAATTTTCTTCAAAAATGCAAATAGCAGTAAAGGGTATCAGCCAGGAAAATTTTGATGAATCATTGATGAACCTGAAATCAATGTTTAAATTTTATGGGATATTTACGATCATCCTTCTTGCATTTTATGCTTTGGCTTTTATTGTTGGAATAGTTGCAGCTGCAATGCACTAAAGAATGTCAATCCTTCCAGGGCTGTTTATGTGTTTCAAAAATCCCAAATACTTTGTTGCTGTCAAATCAAATAAACTATACAAGCTCTTAGAGTTTCTCCATTATCTCGTTGCCAGATAATTATAATCCGCCAGCAACTTTTCTAAAAAATCAATCGCATATAAATCCGTAGTGATCTTTAATACTTCCTGTACTTTATGCGCAACGCGGGTACAGGTTTGTGTATTATGGTTTTTATAAAAAAGACTTATTACATTTTTAATGGTGTTAATATCTCTGTCGCTAAGCCGCAACACTTCCGGGTATTTTACTATATAATTTTCGGGTTGAATATCCATGAACACCGTGTCATGCACAGAAAAAACAGACTTCGTGTTTACAACAACTGTATTGGCCGCGATGTCTCCCAGCCGTTGATTTCTTTTGGTGACCGCGATTATTATCACAACAATGATCCCAAGAAATCCGGTAATCATTATATACACCAGCAGGCTTTCGCGCGTAAGAATGGTATAGCCAAAAAAGAAAGGCCATTCATAAGCCTTAAACATCCAGCGAACAATAAACTGGCTAAGCTGCGGCTCGCCACCATCAAGGCTTATCACTCTTATGTTCATTAGTTTTTTTCCTACCGTTTGGCCATGCATCATTACTTCGCTTACCAGCGAATACAAAAGCATCGGGATGGAAATAGTAAGAATATCCACGCCGGCATGGCTTTTTAATTCATGACTGCTTACCATATTGAAGCCGCCATAATAAAAATATTTCATGCTGACAAAAAATAAAAGTAACAGGGTAAAATCAAGGAGGTAGGCAAAAAGCCTTTTGTGAAACTCCGCGATTTCAAATTCCAGGTCAATATTAAATGGAGTAGCTATTTGTATTACCGGCATTATGGCAAATTATTATTTTATATGCAGCCACGAATTTCACAAATTAACACGAATTTCTTTTTGCCATAGAAGAAAACAAGTGATAAATTAAGGCCATAGCTTTATAGGCGGCGAAAACCTTCGGATTGGGAAAGAGCCATGAAACTCTGCATCCGTATATGTTTTATTCACTTAAACGATTTTTCGCCAGGCAATACTGCGCTCAAATATTCATATTTATTTTGCCGCTACAAAAATAATCTCCATGTGATTCCGGTTATATTTGTACTTCCTTTTTTACAACCCATCAACAAAGTACTTTTTGGAGGGGAGGCGGGGGGAGGCAAATTTTAAGCAATGCGTGAAGCAAGATTTATAAAAAAAATGTTGATAAATGGAATAAATATCAACTCGAAGAAACAAAAGATCCCGATGAAATGGCGGACAGGTTTGTAACCCTGCTCGATGATCTTTCTTACGCAAAAACTTTTTATCCGCAAAGCAAAGTAACCCGCTGGATCAATGGCATTGCGGCAGGCATTTATCAAAGCATTTACCAGAACAGGAAACAAAATTATTCCCGGCTGGGGCTGTTCTGGAAATATGAACTTCCCTTGTTATTCAGGCGGTATCACAAAGTGTTTCTTTTTACTGTTATCCTCTTCGTTTCTTTTGTAGCCATCGGAATTATTTCATCAACTACCGACCCCGATTATGCGCCTGATTTTTTCAATCATAAAGTGCAGCATGGTTATTATGATGAAACAATCGCACGTATTCAAAGGGGTGATCCCTTTGGCATTTATAAAGATGATAACCCATTCTCCATGTGGGTAAGCATTGCATTTAATAATATCAGCGTGGCTTTTAAGGCCGTGGTGTCAGGCATTTTATTTGGCATCGGCACCATTATGCTGATGTGGACAAATGGTCTTATGCTCGGGTGTTTTCAATATATATTTTTCTCACAAGGTCTTGGCTGGCAATCGGTGATGGTAATATGGATACATGGTACTATCGAAATTACTTCTATTGTTATTGCCAGTTGCGCCGGGCTTATTCTTGGCTTTGGTTGGTTGCTACCGGGCACCTATACACGAAGACACGCTTTCTTAAGAGCTGCAAAAGATGCGATGAAAATTTGCGTGAGCCTCGTGCCGCTTTTTATAATAGCTGCCTTTTTTGAAAGCTACGTTACGCACCTCATGAGCAATACCTTTCAGAAAGATTCGCACGACATAGGGCTTCCTGTGCCGGTAAGCGTTATCATTCTCGCGGGTTCCTTCTTTTTTATGCTTTGGTATTTTGTATTGTACCCTATTCGCCTGCACCGGCAGGGAGTGGCGCTTGTAGATGGAAAAATTGTAAAGAACGGAACCGTTTATGAATTATAAGTTCCTCAAATTTTTTATTGTTGTAATGTTGTTAACGGCGTGTATGCACTTGTACGCGCAGCAAGGGCAGGCGAGGGAGGATGATTCGACAATGATCTATGACGAGGAAGACACTGCCGATGTAGTAGAAGAACCCACCGGAGATACCGCCATCATCAAAAATGATTTTCATAACGGGAACGACTCAACGCAGAAATGGAAAAACAGCCCGGACTTTGCTTATATAAAAAATCTCGACAGCCTTCTTAGAAAAGGAACCGGGCTAAAGGCAGATACGGTAAGTATTGATAAAAATACCGGTAAAAAAAGGATCGCTTTTAAGTCCACAGAAACCAGTTCGAATAGTTTGCTGAATAGCTTCCCTGTAAAAATATTTTTCTGGGCCGTAGCTATCTTCTTTATTGGTTTTATCATTTATAAATTATTTTTTACCGGCGGTCTTTTTTCAAAAGGAAATACAAATGCTGCTATGGGAAAAACTGAGGATGCACCTTTGGGCCTAAACGAATATGCTGAATACAATACGCTCATCAAAGATGCTGAGCAAGAAAAAGATTTTAATTTATCTACCCGCTATCTTTATTTACAAACCCTGCGCAGGCTTGGCGACAGGGAACTGATTCGGTTTTCAGCAGATAAAACGAACTATGCTTATTTAAAAGAATTAGCCGGAAGGCCTTACCGGCAGGAGTTTGCATCTCTTACACTTAACTATGAATATGTTTGGTATGGAAAATTTATCATCTCCGAAAACCGTTACATGCAGTTGAAGGAGGAATTCATTTCATTTAATAAGAAAATGTAACTGTTTGAAATTTTGCCTGCCATATCAATGTCTTTTTGCGTTTGCTTTGTGCATTATTGTTTCATGCAACAATAAGAATAAGCTGCCCTCACTTAATGAAAATTACCGCAAGACAGACAAAGAACCTTTCGGAGCATTTATCGCTTACAATGATTTTACACATCTCTTTGGTGACCGTTATGTGGAAAGCATAACTGAACCTTTTGATGATGTGTGGAGTAAAATAAAATCTTATTCTACTGATAAAAAATATTCGCTCTATTTTCTTATTACCAAAAACCTGGTGCTGAATTATTCCGAAGCAAAATCTTTTATAGATTATGTAAAAGCCGGCAACGACCTCTTTATTTCTGCTGATTATATTGATAACCGCTTACTCGAAAATATAAATTGCAATACTGACAGACAGGGAGAAATATTAAACGAGTTAAAAGGCAAAATGCGCGAAACGCACGTAAGCATGTATTTCGGAGACAGCTATACAGCGCCAGCTTACGGTTATTATTATTTTCCTTTCCTTAATGCCTTGACGGACTATGACACTTCGTTCACGAAAGTTTTAGGCATCAATGAGATTAATAGGCCAAATTATATTGTACTGTTCGAAGGCAAAGGGAGAATTTACCTGCATGTTGCGCCACGCATTTTCGGAAATTATTTTTTACTTACCGGCGATAATTACAAGTATTTTGACAATGTAATTTCATACCTGCGTTCTGATCCAAAAAATATTTACTGGGATGAATACTACAAAAATTCCGGCTCTTCGCGCAGAAGAAATAATAGCGGAAACGGGGATGATGACTTTTCTACTATGTGCGTTATTAGCCAACATCCGCCATTGCTGTGGGCATTTTGGCTGGCGATAACCGGCATGTTATTGTTTATTTTTTTTAATGTAAAAAGAAAGCAAAAAATTATTCCTGTGATAAAGCCAAATGTAAATACAACGGTTACTTTTACTGAAACAGTTGGCCGCCTTTATTTGCAGAAGCAGAACAATAAGCACATAGCAGAAAAGATGATCACTTATTTTTACGGGCATATCCGAAATAAATATTTTATCAGCACGGCGAATATTAATGATGAATTCATCAATTCTCTTGCGGGCAAGAGTGGCATGTCAAAAGAGGATACACAGCAATTATTTTATTTGATAAAAGAGATACAACAAGAAGAGAAAATTGAAGATCTGCAGTTATTGAAACTAAATACTGAAATAGAAAATTTTTTAGAAAATAAAACCTGATGGAAGAAAGCATCTTTGAACAACGGATTGACCTGAGTGATTTAAGTGCAACAGTAGCTGCCATACGAAACGAGATAGGTAAAGTAATTGTAGGCCAGCACGAGATGGTGGACATGTTGATGATCGGCCTGCTTTGTGACGGGCATATTCTTATTGAAGGAGTGCCTGGCATTGCAAAAACATTAACGGCAAAGCTGATGGCTAAGATCATTGATGCAGATTTTTCACGCATACAATTTACACCCGATCTTATGCCAAGCGACGTGTTGGGTACTTCTGTTTTTAATCCCAGGGAAGCAGACTTCCAGTTTAAAAAAGGCCCCATCTTCAGCAATATCATTTTGATAGATGAAATAAACAGGGCGCCCGCAAAAACACAGGCAGCTTTGTTTGAGGTGATGGAAGAAAGGCAGGTAACCATTGATGGCACAACGCATCTGATGAGCTTTCCTTTCCTGGTATTGGCTACGCAAAACCCAATAGAGCAGGAGGGAACTTACCGGTTGCCGGAGGCACAGCTCGACAGGTTTTTATTTAAGATAAATGTAAAATATCCATCTCTTGAAGAAGAAGTAAATATTCTGCTCAACCAGCAGTCGCTCACGCAAAATGCATTGCTGGAGGATATAAATAAAGTAATCTCAACGCAAAAGATTTCACTCTATCGGCAAACCATACACGAAGTACTGATTGATCCAAAGCTTGTTGAGTTTATCGCGAAAATTGTGCATGCAACGAGAAACAATTCATCTTTATTTTTAGGCGCATCACCTCGTGCATCGCTTGCAATTTTAAGGGCTGCAAAAGCGAATGCCGCGATTAAGGGAAGGGATTTTGTAAAGCCAGAAGACATCATTGAAATGGCCGGCCCTGTTATGCGGCACAGGATTATACTAACACCAGAGAAAGAAATGGAAGGTGTTTCGCCGGATGAATTAATTTATAATATCATTGGTAGCCTTGAAGTTCCCCGATAATTATTTTTGCCTATTATAACCAACCATTACTTAGTAGATAATAAATTGAACCGGATAAATTCTAACAATAAATTTTTGTCAGCACTAAAAAAATACCTCGGCGATCTATTTGTTACTTCACGCTTCTTCGTGAGCATGGGGATATTTATTTCTTTGTTCATAATGGCATTTTACATTCCGGTGTTGGAACCGATAACGCTTATGTTACTATTGCTCTTTGTTGTTTTCTGCGTTGTTGATTATATTTTTTTATTTTCTACAAAAAAAACTGTTGCCGCAAAAAGAATTACTGCGGGGCGATTGAGTAACGGTGATGAAAATAAAATTGAGCTTGTCGTAAAAAATGATTTTCCTTTTGCCCTTCATGTAAAAATAATTGATGAATTACCTGAGCAATTTCAGTTAAGGAAATGGCAAAAGCACGTGGACTTAAAAAACCATCAGCAAAAAACTGTGCAATGGTATTTGCGTCCTTTGGAAAGAGGAGAATATCGCTTTGGTAACATTCATTTATTCATCAGCTCTCCATTGAAATTAGTGAGCAGAAGAATTACCATTGAGGCGCAGGAGGCCATTGCAGTATATCCATCTTTTATGCAATTGCATAAGTATGAACTGTTATCTAACGCTACTTTGCAGCATGAAAGCGGCAGCAGCCGTATGCGCAAGCTTGGCCGGAGCATGGAGTTTGAGCAGATAAAAGAGTATGTAACGGGCGATGATGTACGCACACTTAACTGGAAAGCTTCGGCGAGGAGAGGTGGGCTGATGGTTAATAATTTTATGGATGAAAGGTCGCAGCAGGTCTATTGTATTATTGATAAAGGAAGGCTAATGAAAATGCCTTTCCAGGGATTAACCCTGCTAGATCATGCAATAAATAGTTGCCTTGTGTTGAGCAATGTTTGTTTGAAAAAACAAGATCGTGTTGGCCTAATCACTTTTTCGAATTACATCGGCAATGTACTGGCGGCCGATCGTAAGCCTGTACAAAAAGAAAATATCCTGCAATTGCTGTATAACCAAAAAACAGATTTCCTCGAAAGCGATTTTGAAATGTTATATACGCAAATACGCAATAGGATCAGGCATCGTAGCTTGCTTATATTATTCACGAATTTTGAATCACTTTCAGGATTGGAAAGGCAACTGGATTATTTGCGTTCCCTTGCAAAACATCACCTGCTGCTCGTTGTTTTTTTTGAAAACACAGAACTGAAAAAGCTGACTACAGCGAAAGCAACAAATCTTGAAGAAGTATATATTAAAACGATTGCGGAAAAATTTGCCTTTGAAAAAAGGCTCATCGCTAAAGAGCTTTTGAAATATGGAATATTATCAGTGCTTAGCTCACCGCAAAATCTTACTGTAAATACTATTAATAAATATCTTGAACTAAAAGCGCGACAGGCAAACTAATTTTTTTCTGATGACTGAAAACACTTACGAGGAAGGCAGGGTTTTATTAATAGATAAGCCGCTCAATTGGACTTCGTTTGACGTGGTAAGAAAGATTCGTAATACGCTGCGGATAAAAAAGGTGGGCCATGCGGGCACGCTCGATCCATTGGCGACGGGCCTCCTAATAGTTTGTACCGGTAAGTTTACAAAAAAGATAAATGAGTACATGGCGCAGGAAAAAGAATATACCGG
>JBBPZF010000130.1:0-8813 GCA_038199105.1 Chitinophagales bacterium
AAAAATTTTTTTAATCAATCCTTGTAATTTGATTGTAACTAATTCTTCTTTTAGACCCTTTAAACCTATCGACTAAACGACCCTATCTACCTCTGGGTTTAATTGAATCACTTTAGGATAAAAAATATACACTTCCTTCCAATGTATCAATCGATATAGAGTTTCTTCTTAATTAGTTTTAGTTTTATTCTTTGCACCATATTAATCTTTCCACAAGTGGCGACCCTACTGTTGAACCACTTAGATGTTTAGGAAATTTTAATTCCGACCAGAAGAAGGCGATGCCAAGAGCTCACAATAAATTCCTTGTGTTTTGCAAAAAGATAAAAGAGTCTACCGACCAAACAAGACAAAAGAGTGAAAACATTTATAAACCAATTGCAGTTTGGACAGGTTCTTTCAATTTTACTTACAATGCTGATAAGTCCTTTGAGAATGCAATTTATTTAGAGGAAAAATCAGGCGACAATACATCAATAGAATTATATTTAAAAGAGCATCATCAGATATTTGCATTGTCTGAACCATTAGATTGGGAACATCATTGGACAGAACCAGAATACCGAATTGGGACATAGGCAGCGTATAACGCTTTGAAAACATCTACGATTTTAATCATTCTCAAATATTGGCAGAAAATAAAACATATATAGACAATAGAAAATCTATAAAGCGATTTATTTCGCATTCAATAAAATCAGACATTGTTAATGAAACTGAATTAGACAGGTTATTGAGTTGTCTGCCGCCTCGGAATTAGTGCAATTTTGGAATAAGTTTTCAGGCGATATGGCCTATACGGATATGAATAGAAATGTACCGGATTGGCAAACTAAAAATCAGCTAAATGAATTAAATTACTTAAGCTTGAAATATGGATACTACTCAGATCTTGACAAGGACAGTGCGTTATTCAGAGATGGTCTTCTAAAACATATTAAACTCCACCTTTTAGAGCACATTAGAACAGAGGTGCGAATTGAATCTGATTTTAAAAACCAGACTTTCTGGGAAAGAATGCCTTTCTATTATTTATTAACTAATTTATCTTTAATCCCATTTGCAATAGTTAACGGAATTTTTGGAAAAAATGATATTATGCATGGAATAGTTATGCTGTATGCAATATTCTTCGGTTTGATTTGGTTATTGTATTTTTTATCTTTCTTTTTTGTAAAAAACTAATTTACGGTTTACGATATATCAATAGTTCGTACTTAACCAACAAGCCCTATCCTACGGTGCATATAAAAGAATAATTTATTTAGGGGAATACACTCTGGAAAACTAATACTAATTTCATCGCATCTTTCGCAATTAAGGAATTTAAGAGATTGATCATTTAGACCGCGAATTTCTTTTTTCATTTCTTCAGGTAATTGATCAACGTGTAATTCTTTTCTTATTGAGTATGATAGACGACGAAAACAGATCCCACGCGATTGTTATAGAATTATACCCAGCTCAGAATTGCCGACATGCCTTTATTGTCATCCTGCTGAAAATATATTTTAATGTCAAGCCTCGTAGCAAGGTCTTTTACAATTTGTAAACCGAGGCCTGAATATTTGCTACTGACCTGTGTTTGCTGCAATAATGAATTAAGCTCATCTGCATTTTTATGAAGCAAAGCAGGTATTTATATCAGTTGCAGAACAAAAAGGTAATGGCGAAACTGCTGAAGATGTTTTTGAAAAAGGTGCGCATCAATGGATATTCATTCATAAACTTGCGCACTGGTGGCGTGCATGCCAGCAACAGCAAGCTTTACCTTATGATGATGAAATGGCTGGTAACCGTATTGCAATTGCATATTGGCGTGAGCAGGATTCTTCATTAATGAATTTTCAACTTGGAGTATTTCAGCATTTTGTAAACAGCTTTCCCAGCCCCGTTCCTTTAGGACAATCCAAAGAAGATTATTTGAATAATAACTATGACAAACTTCCTGGTGGTCCTGATTATTTAATTTAGTGAAGCGCTGCAACAATGGGCGCTACATTACAATATTACCTTACTGGCCACGAGGGTAGCCAAACCTAAGGATAAAGGTGCAGTAGAAAACGAGGTGAAGATCGCCTACCAGCGGATCTATGCACCACTTCGTGATGAGATATTTTACTATCGCGCACAATTAAATGAGGCCGTTAATAAAAGGCTTGTCTTACATAATGAAAAACTATTCCAGCTAAAAGATCATAGCGGGCTTCAACAGGTTAGCCTGGAAGAAAAACTATTATTGCAGCCATTACCAGCGGAAGAGTTTGTAATAAGACACCGGGTGTTGGCCAAGGTGCAGAAAAATTACCATATCACACTGGGCGAAGACTATCACCATTACAGCGTCCCTTATCAGTTCATTGGTAAACAAGTGAGTGCCGTCTATGACACCGACAATGTAGAAGTCTACTATCAACACAAGCGTATTGCCCTGCATAGACGTAGTTATAAAAAGCATGACTTTACTACAGTCGGCGACCATATGCCCCAGGGATATCAACATTATTTTGAATAACAGGGATGGACACCGGCTTATTTTTTAGAACAGGCAATGCATATAGGCTCCGCTGTACATCTGTACATGGATGAGGTTCTAAAAGGCAGAGCCTATACGGAGCAAACCTACAATGCCTGCCGTGGTATTTTACGACTCCATAAACAATATGGTGCCGACCGGTCGCAGGCAGCGTGCACCAGGGCATTGGCCGGAAATGTATTTAACTACCGAACAATCCAAAACATTCTGACCAGCAATCTTGATCAACTTATGGATGGCTATCAGCCGGATCTGTTTAAGCTTCAGATCACCCTAATCTCCGGGGCCCGGATAACTATCAATAATCACTCTTATTTATTAATCATAAAAAACAAAAACATGAACCAAGGTATCTCACAGAGAGCCGAAGCGTAGCGGAGTGACGGACTGAATCGTAGTAGTGACGAAGTTTCTGTAATGGGAAATTGAGCGAAGGGTTCAGCTTCTTTCATATGTCCTAAGAAAGACAACGCAAGGAAACTTGCGGATGATTGAGTTTAGACCATTAGAGTAATTTGATATTCAATTACTGAATGATAAGAGCCGTGTGAGGTGAGAGGTTCAAGCCCAGTTCTGTGGAGGGCTTGGGCTGAAATGCCCTTGCCTACTCGACCCATTCAATGAAATACCTGCCATCGGCAATATTTACCGAAATTCATAGAGAGAAAAAAATCTCGGAAGCTCTTTAAAAATTAATTTTCAATTGTTTAACCTTAGTGGAAGTTATCTGCCAAATTTTTAACCTTATTACCTTCAATTAGATATTTTGCCTATTTGCAACTCTTAAAGTAATAAGGTTAAATAATTCATTTACTGTTTTACTTCTATCTAAGATTAAATATCCATCAATAAAACCATTAGAATAATACCTGGATGGATCGTACATCAACAATCACGTTACTCACAAAAAAACCCGGCTCTTCAAGAGCCGGGTAATAGTTTAAAAGAGAAAAAAATTATTTTAAAGCCTCAATCTTTTTTACAAAGTTTGACTTTGGTTGTGCACCTACTAACTTATCTACCACTTTACCATCTTTCACAAATAGTATTGCAGGTATGCTGGTAATGCCATAGTTAATGCTTAATTGTGGATTCTGGTCTACGTTCACCTTGCCGATATTTACAGAGCCATCATATTCTTTAGAAAGTTCTTCAACCACAGGGCCTATTGCGCGACATGGGCCACACCATTCTGCCCAAAAATCTATCATAGTAAGTTTCTCTGAATCAAGTACTTTCTCTTTGAAGTTCGCATCTGTGTATTCTGTTGCCATAATTTAATATTTATTATTATTTATTTATTGACGTTTAAATAGCAAAATTACATCCAATAATTATAGTATGTTGAATTGGCATATCCACACTATGTTAATTCCACCATAACATCCAGTTCTGGCTTTTGTTGTAAATATTTAGCCATTTCGTCATTCATTTCAAAACCTTTTTCTATTGCATACATGCCGAATTTCATCTTAGCGTTTGGCTCATTTATGCAAAATTTTAAGCTTGATTTTCCGGGGAACTGTTGCACATTCTCTTCTATAAATTCAATAAATTCCTGGGTAACGTATTTTGGATGCGCCTCGATCTGTAGTTTTTTTGTGCAGGCTTTCATTAAAGATTCCAGCAAGGTTATGCCGGCAACTTTAAATTCAAATCTTTCATAGCGCTGCCGAAAGCTGCCGGTTAGGAATATTACCATGCCGGCCTCGAGATAATTACTAAATTTTACATAATCATCGCTCCAGAGTGTAAGCTCCATCTTTGCTGAATAATCTTCGATATAAAATACGCCGTACTTATTTCCATTCTTGGAGATGCGATGCTGAGCTTCTGCAACAAGGCCACCGATGCGAAATGTACGGCCCGGGTTGGGATGAAGGTTCACCGCTTCCTTAAATTCATTAAACTCTGCAATATTGGTGAGCCCGTAATACTTTATCTGGAAGGTATAATTATCAAGCGGGTGCCCGCTCATGTACATGCCTGTTACGTCCTTTTCAAAATCCAACAATTTTATAAGAGGCCACGGCTCACAAGGCGGCAAAGTGGGCGGTACTACCTCAGCCATTTGAAGATCGCCAAATAACGTGTTGGTATTGCTTGTAAGCTGTGCCTGGTATTGGTTGCCAAACCTGATTATTTTTTCGAGGCTATTTACCTGTTCTCCCGGAGCAGTAAAGAAATATTGGGCACGATGCCATTCTTTAAAACAATCAAAAGCGCCTGCATAGGCAAGGCTCTCAAGTGACTTTTTATTTACTGTCCTTTGATTAGCTCTTTTGATAAGATCAAAAATAGAACTGAACTGGCCATGTTTGGTTCGCTCTTCTATAACCGCTTCCATGGCTGCATCGCCAACGCCTTTCATACCACTGAAACCGAAGCGTATTTCTCCTTTTTTATTTACCGCAAAACCTTTTTGTGATTCATTGATATCAGGGCCCAAAACAATCAATCCCATTCTTTTACACTCCTCCATGAAGAAAGTGATCTTCTCAATAGAGCCTGCATGGTTAAGCACAGCTGCCATGTATTCACTTGGGTAATGTGCTTTTAAATATGCAGTTTGATAAGCCACCAAAGCATAACATGTAGAATGCGATTTATTGAAAGCGTACTGGGCAAATGATTCCCAATCCGTCCATATTTTTTCTAACTTAGGTACAGGATGGTTATTCTTTTTTGCCCCTTCTATGAACTGCTCTTTCATTTTATCCAGCACTACGCGTTGCTTTTTTCCCATTGCTTTTCTGAGCACATCGGCATCGCCTTTACTAAAGCCGGCTATTTTTTGAGAGAGCAGCATCACCTGTTCCTGGTAAACGGTAATGCCATAGGTATCTTTTAAAATCTCTTCCATTTCAGGAAGATCATAATGGATTTCCTGGCGCCCATGTTTTCTTTCAACATAATCCGGAATGTAGGCCATAGGCCCCGGCCTGAACAGCGCATTCATGGCAATAAGGTCATCAAACTTATCTGGCTTGAGGTCTCTTAAATATTTTTGCATGCCATTGCTTTCAAACTGGAAAGTACCATTGGTATCAGCACGCTGGTAAAGCTTATATGTATCCTCGTCATCAAGCGGCAAACCATCAAGGTCAATTGTTACGCCATGATTTTGTTTTATTAAATATAAAGCGGTCTTTAAAATGCTCAGTGTTTTTAAACCGAGAAAATCCATCTTCAATACGCCTGCACTTTCGATATTGTTACCATCAATCTGCGTAAGCCACAGGTCAGAGTCTTTAGATGACGCAACAGGAATGAGGTCCATCAGGTCGCTGGGTGCAATGATAATTGCAGAAGCGTGTATGCCGGTATTCCGCACCGAGCCTTCAAGTATTTCCGCCTCGTGCAAAACTTTACTGCGCATATCATCACCGTTATAAATATCCCGCAGCTTTTTTATGTTGTCAATATCCTCACTGCCTACGCCCTCTTCCGTCAATGATTTTAACCCTGTAAGCGGAGCTTTCAAAACCTTTCTTAAAGAAGTGCCCGGCCTGTCAGGAATAAGCTTGGCCAATACATTGCTTTCTGCCAACGGCAAATCCATCACACGGGCTACATCTTTAATGCTCATTTTTGCAGCCATGGTACCATAAGTGATAATCTGTGCGACCTGGTTTTTGCCATACTTATCTACCACATAATTCAATACTTTCTGTCTTCCTTCATCATCAAAATCGGTATCTATATCCGGCATTGTTTTTCGATCGGGATTTAAGAATCTTTCGAAAAGCAAATCGTACTTTATAGGATCAATATTAGTGATGCCAATGCAGTAAGCTACCACTGAGCCTGCAGCAGAGCCTCTTCCCGGGCCAACAAACACGCCCATCTTTTTGCCGGCAATAATAAAATCACTTACAATTAAAAAGTACCCGGCAAAGCCCATTGTTTTAATTGTAAACAATTCGAAGTTGATGCGCTCTTCTATTTTAGGTGTTATTTCCGCATATCTTTTTTTGGCACCTGTCCATGTTAAATGCTCGAGATATGCTTCCTGGCTTTCGAATTCTTTTGGTACAGTGAAGTGAGGCAAAAGAATATCTCTTTTAAGATCGAGCACTTCAACTTTATCTATTATTTCATTGGTATTATCCAATGCATGTTGCAGGTCATCGAAAGTAGCAGTCATCTCCGAAGTATTCTTCAGGAAGAATTGGTTGTTGGGAAAAGCAAAGCGTTTATTCTTAACCGATATATCGTCATCTGTAAATTCCCTTGATGCTGGTGTTGCTTGTTTTTCTCCTGTATTTATACAAAGTAAAATGTCATGCGCATTAAAATCTTTTTCATCTACATAATGTGAGTCGTTGCTGGCAATAACATTTACATTGTATTTTTTGGCAAATTTCAAGAGCACTTTATTCACCTTTTCCTGGTCCGGAATGCCATGCCTTTGCAGTTCCACATAATAATCTTTTTGAAAAATGTTAAGCCACCATTTGAATTCATTCTCTGCTTCGGCCTCGCCTTTCTTTAAAATGATTTGCGGAACCAACGCACCGAGGCAACACGTGGTTGCAATCAATCCTTCATGATGCTTATGAATTAATTCTTTATCAATGCGCGGATATTTGGAATACATTCCTTCAATATATCCGAGCGAAGTAAGCTTCACAAGGTTCTTATAACCTGTTGCATTTTTCGCTAATAATATCTGGTGGTGACGAGGGTCTTTTTGTTCTTTGGTAAATTGTTTTTGATGCCTGTTTTCTGTTATATAAAATTCGCAGCCCACGATGGGTTTCACTTTTAAGGATCCATCATCATTCTTTAAAGTATGTGCATGCTTTACAAATTCAAACACGCCAAACATATTTCCATGATCAGAAATAGCAAGAGCGGGCATGCCATCTGCGATGGCTTTATTATAAAGCGCTTTGATGGATGCAGCCCCATCAAGCAGTGAAAATTGCGTGTGTACGTGCAGGTGAGAAAACTTCATTGGCGGGATAAAAATCTATGCTGCAAATATCGGGAAAAGGGGCGAGGGGAGATGTGGCCGTTTTCCACACATGGTTAAATATTTTATGTGTGAAATAAGGAATAATAGTCTATGTATGAATTACGATGTTAGATGTACGATGTCACAACATATTGCGTTGTACATCTCACATCGCACATTGAAATCATAGCATCGCACGTCGTACATCTATTCTATGATTGCTCAAATTTTTATTTAATCCAATTTTTGTTTGTCATTTTAAACTGTGAACCCTACCTTCGCTTCGCTTGAGAAAATAACTTTTAATTTTTATCGTTTGTAAGAATATTTACCTGCAACATTTATTTATTGAAAATTTGTACGGTTCATAATTGAACCAGGCAGCAATATTTTTTTAAACGAAAACCATCAATCCATTATGAAGAAACTCACAGCGTTTTGTACCCTGCTATTTTTTGCAGGCACTGTGGAACAAGCAACTGCGCAAACAAGTATTAACAACATCAGGATTACATCTGAAGTTGAACCATCTTCTCCTAACTTTATTGACGGCATTTCATTTACACCAGATGGGATGTTACAAACCACTGAAAGTGGTGGCACCAAAAGTATAAAGGCGATACCTGCCCCTATTGTAGCGGCTAAGAGCGATGTGGTTGAAGATCACAATTCATCCTCACTCATTGAAAAGATTTCAGCGCTTCAATTTAAGTATGCTATGATGATGGATGTAGATGTTGAATCTTTAAAAAATATTTCTCTCCTCGGTTTTATTGACGAATGGTTTGGCACCCGTTATCGCCTCGGCGGCACTACAAAGCGTGGTATAGATTGTAGCGCATTAACCGGAAGCCTTTTAATGGCAGTGTATGGTTTCGCTATTCCGAGAACTGCCCGCCAGCAATACAAAGCCACCGGGCATATTGAAAAAGATGACTTGAAAGAAGGTGACCTCGTATTCTTCAATACACATGGCGGCGTGTCACATGTGGGCCTCTATCTTGAAAATAATTATTTTGTTCATGCATCTTCCAGCCAGGGAGTTACCATCAGTTGCCTGGAGGATCCATACTATGCTAAAAGATTTATTTGCGGAGGCAGGGCAGAGGCGCAGTGCAACTAAGCATAAACTGTTTTTTATAAAATATTATTAATGGAAATTGGAAGCAGTTTCCATTTTTATGTGCGCCAGGCATGTGTATCAGCTATAAGGTGCAAGTCCTGAATACACTTTACAGTAGGGAGTATTAGCCAAGAGCAAGGGTGTCGTGGGTGACTGCGAATCCGAAGGAAGCTGGCGGCAAACATTCGGGCCTA
>JBBPZF010000131.1:0-2232 GCA_038199105.1 Chitinophagales bacterium
CATGCACTTGCGTATAATTTCTTTTTGTATTAACGGTACTTTCTCTATTGGCAATTCTACACCAAGGTCTCCCCGGGCAATCATAATACCATGGCTTTCAAGAATGATGTCGCGTATGTTCGTTACTGCTTCCGGCTTCTCTATTTTAGCGATAACTTTTGCCTTGCTTTTTCTCTCTTTTAAAATATTTTTTAAGCCAATGATATCATCTACTTTTCTTACAAATGAAAGAGCAATCCAGTCAACATCCTGCGTAAGAATAAACTCCAGGTCGGCGAGGTCTTTTTCAGTAAGCGCGGGTAGGGAAATTTTTGTGTCAGGCAGGTTCAGCCCTTTTTTTGATGAAAGAATTCCACCCACCTGCACCATTACTTCCACATCATCATTGGGAAGAACCTGCGTTACTTTTACTTCAAGTTTTCCATCATCAATCATTATAATATTACCCGGCACCACATCGTTATGCAATCCTGTATAGCTTACATAAATACGCTCTTTGGTTCCTATACATTTTGTATTAGTAAATGTGAGTATATCACCGGGATTTATTTCAAGTGCGTTGTCTTTTATTTCACCCACTCTTAATTTCGGTCCTTGCAAATCCGCAAGTATCGCTACATTATAAGGGAGGGATTTATTTATCTTGCGAATATTCTCAATGTTCTCTGCCTTCGCTTCATGTGAGCCATGAGAAAAGTTCAGTCGAAAAACATTTACACCCGCTTTTACCAATTCTACCATTCCATCGTAACTATCACAGGCAGGGCCTAACGTTGCTACTATTTTTGTACGCTTCGCTGAATGCTCCACGGCTGCCTTTCCATCCATATCAGAGTGAAAGTATTTTTCAATATTTTTAGACATTATAATTCTCCGGATTTAAGTTTAAACTCAATTTTATAAATCTTTCTTCTACAATATTTTGGCCGTAATTAGATTTAGCTTGATAGAATTTTTACGATCTTCATCCATTCTTCACTTATTCGCTGCTTCTTTTTTACTGCTTCATCAAGGGGTATGTAATGCATGCGATTGTTAACGATGCCGACAAATACATTAAACCTTTTTTCCATCAGGCATTCTACGGCTGCATAACCCATTCGGCTTGCTATTAACCTGTCAAAGCAGGTAGGAGCGCCGCCCCGCTGAATGTGACCAAGAATACAAACCCTTACTTCCTGCTCAGGCATTCTCTCCGTAATTATTTTTGATAACTCTGTTGCGCCAAATTCTTCTCCTTCTGCCACAACAATTATATTCACCAATTTCTTTCTTCCGTGCTTTTCTGCCAGTGCGTTTATTATGTCTTCAATGTCAGTTCTTCTTTCCGGTATTAAAATATTTTCTGCGCCTGTGGCGATACCGCTGTGTAAAGCAATAAACCCGGAGTCTCTTCCCATTACCTCTATTATAAAAAGACGGTCATGTGCATCTGCAGTATCTCTTACTTTATCAATTGCTTCTACAGCAGTGTTCACGGCAGTATCGAAACCGATGGTAAAATCCGTTCCTGCAATATCTTTATCTATGGTGCCGGGAAGGCCAATACAGGGTATCTCAAATTCATTACTGAATATTTGCGCTCCCCTGAACGATCCATCTCCGCCGATTATTACCAGCCCGTTTATGCCAAGTTCATGTAAATGTTCATAAGCTTTTTTTCTTCCTTCATAAGAAAAAAACTCTTTGCATCTTGCTGTTTTTAAAATGGTACCCCCACGTTGTATGATGTTTGCAACGCTCTTACTTTCCATTCGCTGAATATCGCCATCAATCATTCCGGAGTAGCCGCGAAGAATACCATATACTTCCATGCCATTGTAAATACCAGTGCGCACAACAGCTCTTATAGCCGCATTCATTCCCGGAGAATCGCCACCTGAAGTAAGCACTCCTATTTTGGTTACTTTTTTTTGGGACATTAAAATTAAATTTCCTGTTACAGTTTTGGATTACTTCAAAAGTGGCAAAAATAAACATTTAGAATTAGTTATTTGTAAAACTGCGTTTTGTTCAAATTCTTTAACTTCAAGCTAAAAATGAAATATTTTATTCTATATTTTTTGATAATAATGATGATATCTACGAATACTTTTTCGCAAATAAAATACCCTGAAACTAAAAAAGTGAAGCAGGAAGATAATTATTTCGGAACTGTTGTAGCCGATCCTTACCGGTGGCTGGAAGATGATAACAGCGACGAGACCAAAGCATGGGTGGAAGCCGAAAACA
>JBBPZF010000132.1:0-4598 GCA_038199105.1 Chitinophagales bacterium
AATTGTGCTATTCCTCATTTTGATAAAATAATTGCCAATGCGCCTGATTATTTAGGAAATGGGGGGTCGTGTATGGCAGCACCAGATGGAAGCTGGGTGATAGAACCTGTAATAAATGCCGAAGTATTATTAACAGCTTCCATTGATTTGAATGAAGTGATAAAAGAACGGCAAAACTTTGACCCTTCGGGGCATTACTCAAGGCCCGATATTTTTCAATTAAAAGTAGACAGGAAGATACAATGTCTTATTGAATTAGATGATTAAATTAGAGCTTATGCAAAAGTTTAAAATCGGTATACTTGGTATTGGCGGCGTCGGTGGCTATTTTGGTGGAAAGTTGGCTGCTTATTACCATAACTCCAATGAGGTGCAAATCATTTTTATTGCCAGGGGTGAAAATAAAAATGCAATTAAAGAGCAGGGTATTAAAATAATTGCGCTTAATGAACAAATAGTTGCTTATCCCGCGCTGGTTTCTGACGATGCCCAGGAAATTGGAATGGTTGACCTGCTTATCTGTTGCACAAAAACCTATCAAGTAGAAGAAGCATTACAGGGGGTACAAGCTTGTATTAATAATAACACAGTCATTCTGCCTTTATTGAATGGGGTAGAGAGCGTAGAAAGAATAACCTGTCTTTTTCCCAATAAAGAAGTATGGGAGGGATGTGTATATGTTGTTTCCCGATTGGAAAGACCAGGCATAATAAAAAAGTCAGGAAACATTAATAAACTTTATTTGGGCTCCCCTTTTGCTTCAAAAGAAAAGCTTGCTAAAGTGGAATCTCTTTTAAACGTAGATGGTATTCATGCCCAGGTACCTCCAAATATATCGGAGACAGTTTGGGAAAAATTTCTTTTCATTTCTTCAATGGCAACGCTGACCTCCTACCTGGATAAAAGCATCGGACAAATATTAAGTAACGAAGAATACAAGCGCTTACTTAACCATCTTCTAAATGAACTATATGCTCTAACAATTGCTAAAGGAATTTCATTACCTGCCAATAGTATCCAACAAACATTTGATAAGATGACGTCATTTCCTTTTGATGCAACATCATCTATGCATAGCGATTTTAAGAAAGGGACTAAAACAGAAGTAGATTCCTTAACGGGTTATGTGGTTCAATTAGGAGAAGAACTAAATGTATCCGTTCCAACCTATGAAATGATGTATAAGAAGCTTAAAACTTCAAACACATAAGTCTATAGCTTTACAATATTTCTTTTGGTTTAGTATAGTACGCTTCTGTTTTCGTTTACTACCGTACTGCCAATGTAAAGAGGAAATTATTTATTGATGCATTGAATTATGTTTTTAGCTGCACGTAATGCACTATGAACAGCACCATCCATGTAGCCTCCAAAATAGGGCGAGGTTTCTGCGCCTGCCAGGTATAATTTACCGTTCATAAATGATTGCTCATAAAGTATGTGCCCATTGTTCTGATGCGGTGCCACAAATTGCTCATACTTGCTATAAGTATAACTGTCTTCTTCCCATACTTTTTCTGTGTAAGAAAGATAATCGGCCGCTTCACTGCCCAGCAATCTCGTTAGCTGATCCATTAGTAATGCCACTCTTTCTGATTTTAAAAGTTTCGATGCATTTACAGAAAGGAAGCCTTTTAAGGCAAAACGATTTTCTTCAAAATTAGTATGGTCATACATTTCTTGTGCAATACTCGTTTGGCTAAACAGGGTTCCGGAGTAACCTCTTTCCCGCCAGAATGGCCTTTTATATTCAATAGCAAACTTAACAGCATCTCCCATCCAGGTATGCGTGTTACGTATCACCTCAATTAGTGGTTCAGGTAAGCCCGGAACAAATTCAATCTTTTGTGCTACCAACAGAAATGGGGGTATCGTGATGATAACATACTTGCCTGCATATTTACTGCCCTGGCTGGTTACTATTTCAATAGATTTTCCGCATTCTGACACCATTGATACGGGAGAGGCGAGAATAATTTTCTCTTTTCCTAAATACTCAATCAATGTATCAATAATAACTGATGTTCCGCCTGCAATTCTATAGGATGGCTCCTCTGTTTGAGGTATATCGAACAATTTGGGCGGCTCTGAAGGAAGGGATTCAAAAATGCCAATGCCCTTTTGAAATTGCTTATAATAAGGAAGGTTTAATTCATGAAGTAATTGCATAAGGTAGGTATGCTTTGCTGCAAACCAGGTAGCACCCATTTCAACAGGTGTATTGTTACCTTCTGCGCTTACAGTAAATATTCTTCCACTGCATCGTTCTCGTGCTTCTAAAATAACTGCAGCAATACCTGCTTTCTTTAAATAATAGGCAGCAGATAGGCCGCTCAGTCCGGCACCTACTATTAATACATCCTCCATAATGTTGTTTCTATTAGGCTTTCGAAGGCAGTTGCAAGATTGGCTGATGACCGATCATATCAGCATAATACAATGGGAAGAGGTGGTTAGGTCATAGTCTTCTTACATTATTTCAGTGGTTCAGCCGCAAGTTGGAAGGGGGTGAATTTCACTGTCAAGTTAAAAAGTGCGGTTCTGCAACAAACGCAGGCATAGATCCCGCAGAATACGCCTCGCAATACTTGCCACCAAAAGGGTGTTCGGTACCATGCTGCCGCGTTACCTTTAGCTCCGGCGTAAAATCATTTCCATACTTCGTCGGTCTTTTCCATTGTCTTATCTGTGCGTTTAGTTGTTTGTTGTTAAACCCATACTTCTTATGTTCTTTACCTTTGCCGATTCATTTAACGTGCGGTTCTGGCAAGAAATAATTTTTATTACTTTCCGTTTTCTTTTGGGCTAATTCTTTTTTGAATAATGTAAGAATGTTTTGATGCTAACTCACTTGCCTCGCAAGGCGCCCCGCATGCAAATACTTTTTCTCTGCTGAAATATTGATAGTATCAATGTTACGCCTAATTATTACATTGCACTCTCGTCGCTTATGTTACCGATGTGTTTGAGTATTATGGCCCAGATGTTCTTCCAATGTGCTGTAGAAGCATAGTCGTGCAATGGGATTGAAGTTTTGAAAGCAAAAAAATCTGCAAGGGTTTGAAAACAAATTTCAATTTCTTGCAGATTTTATCAACCTTTTTTACCATCAAACACGTCATTTGTAGATCACGTTATTTTTAATTGCTGACTAATTTAAGCATATTCTTTTTATTATCATTTTAACGCCATTAAGAGTTGTTGATTTTTACACTCCAGACACAAAAATGTCAAAGCAGTTACCCTCTAATTTTAATTTGCGGTAATAGTGACTTTAATGACTGCATTGGTTGCAGGTATATTGAATGTTGGATGACGCATACCTGCACCAGTAATTACTACACTTTCGGTGGGCCCTTGGTTATCGGTTTCCTGTACAGGTTTTTGATCCGGACCTGTTCCGGGAGGTGTGTCTGCTTCTGTACCGGCGTCGTAAAGCTTTAATGCTGATGTTACATCACCTGTAACCGGAGTTTTACCGTTAAAAAGTTGCAAACCTTTTCCACCGCTAAAACTATAAAACCAGTCATTGGATTGTACAAACATGCTTTCAAACTGCAACCTGTCACCCGGATGTGCATTAAAGGAAAACTGTGCACTTTCTCCTGGAAGTATAGGCCCTGCTGCTGTTTTAAAAATACCATGAGCCCGTACGCTTGACAATGCTCCCATTGCTGTATCCTTAGTGCCTGCAGCACCATCTTCAGCAATACGTTCGGTTCCTATATCTGCCATTTGGCCTTCAGTAAACATCGGATCGTTTCCGTTGAAGATTGACCACGCACCCGGAGACAGAGGAACCGCTCCCCCCGCTCTTGGAGTATTTAGTAACCCCGGTGTTGATACATTTTCAACTGTTACAGTAAAGCTCCTGCTAATATCGTCTTCCTTATGGCAGCTTGCCACAGCCAGTAGCAACCCCGGCAAACAACAAATTTTAAATAACTTTTTCATATATTTTTTTAATGATTTGATTTATAATATTAGTTTCAAAACGAACATTTAACTAGAACTTATCTCGACCGGGAAAAGGGAAAAAGAAAAGCGGGTCGATTATAACCGCGCTTTTCTTCTCCCGTCTAAAAATACCTTCAGTTACTCAGCATATACAGGAGCATTCATTACTTCTTCGTTACTTTCCAAATCGTGCCAGTCCCTGCTTTAGCGTCGTATGGAGGTTTTTTAGACATATCAATTTTTACTACCCCATAGTCTACAATATACATCGCTCCATCCGGTCCAAATCTTACGTCAAAAGGTCTTTCCAAACCTTGTCCCAATTTATCTTGCGATGATGCAGGAATACCGCCGGAATTTGATACAAAAGGAGTAAGATTACCTGTATTAGGATCTACTTTTACGACTCTATAACCTTTGGCGGGGACGTTGCCACGCAATGGATTGGTAGGTGGTGCCAGATCGCCCCATTCGGCAATAAACAATTGACCAGCAAGTGGGCCCCATGAATCAGGAGCAATGTCAAACAAACATGGAGAGGAGTTAAATTCATGCCTGGAGAGAACAACAGCGGGGGTTGGAGGCGTAAGCCCGCTAGCTGCATGGTCAATGACAAACCCCAAATTTTTACCAAGAGAGGT
>JBBPZF010000133.1:0-5977 GCA_038199105.1 Chitinophagales bacterium
ATCCACGGCTTATCATAATTTAAAATATTAAATAAAACATAAGCGGAGGCAAGAGTGGCATGACCGCACAGGTTTATTTCGACAGTTGGCGTAAACCATCTTATCTCAAAATTTGTCCCGTCTCCATCACCGGCGGGGACGAAAAATACAGTTTCGCTTAAGTTATTTTCCAAAGCGATTTTTTGCATAATCTTTTCATCCAGCCATTTCTCTAATGGAATAACCGCTGCCGGATTACCACCAAAGAGTTCATCAGTAAAGGCGTCTATTTGATATATTGTCAGGTTCATGTTTGTTGGTTGTTGGGTATCGGTTATCAGTTATTAGTTAATCGGTGATTAGTTATGAGTTATCGGATGGCAGGCATTTACAAACTCGTCACTGTTCACTCATCACTGCCCCCCTTACTCCGCCATCATTTCCTTCGCAACGTTTTTAATATCTTCCACATTTGGCTTGCTAAAATAATCTCCATCGCTTCCATAAGAAGGCCTGTGAGCTTTGGCGGTAATGGTACGCGGCGCTACATCAAGCCAGCGATAGCCACCCTGCTCTTCCATCACTTTATTAAACATATAGGCAGATGCACCACCCGGCACATCTTCGTCTATGAATACAATACGATTTGTTTTTTTAAGTGAGCCTAAAATGAGGTGATGAATGTCAAATGGTAAAAGTGTTTGCACGTCTATTACTTCACAACTAATGTCCAGCTTTGCCAGCTCTTTTGCGGCCTCCTGTACGATGCGCAATGTGGCTCCATACGAAACCATGGTAATATCACTGCCTTCTTCTATTACCTCAGGAACACCCAACGGTATAGTGTATTCGAGTAAATTGGATGGTAGCCTTTCTTTGAGGCGATAACCATTCAGGCATTCTATCATTAAGGCCGGATCGTTGCTTCGAATCAAAGTATTGTACATTCCGGCAGCCTGTACCATATTTCTTGGAACACAAACGTACATTCCACGCAATGCATTTATTATCATCCCCAGCGGTGATCCGCTATGCCAGATGCCTTCCAACCTGTGGCCACGTGTTCGCACGATCAAGGGAACACTTTGCTGCCCTGCGGTACGGTAATGGGTTGTACATACATCATCGCTCAAAGGTTGCAAACCGTATAATAAATAATCAAGATATTGTATTTCTGCAATCGGCTTCAGCCCGCGAAGAGCCAACCCAATTCCCTCGCCAATTATTGACAGCTCACGAATACCTGTATCAAAAATCCGGGATTCACCATATTTTTGCTGGAGCCCGCTGAAGCCTTGATTTACATCCCCTATATTGCCAAGATCTTCACCAAACGCCACCATTTTTTTATTACTAAAAAAAAGTTCATCGAAATATTTATTCAGCACCTCATAACCATTCATTATTTCAGCGTCTTCATTATATCTCACTTCAATAGAAGGGATTTTTAACGCTGATTTTGGCCCTTCATTATAAAGGTGTAGGTCATATACCTTTTCATATTCGGCTTTTAAATTGTTGTAATAGAGAGTCAATTCTTTTTTGCCTTGTGCTGATTTTACAATATCAATAGCACCGGCAATGGCTTTCATAACGTCACGGCGAAGAGGCTCATTGTTAGATTTTAAATCATTTATATAATAATTAAATGAATCGTCATAATCCTGTGATGCAGCTACTTTTTCAAGCAATGAAACTGCCTTTTGTAATTCCTCTCTCCTTGGCAAAATATATTTTTCCCAAGCAGACTTCCTGCTTCTTTTTACAAATTCCTTTGCTTCGGCTTCTATGGCTTCCAGTTCTTCTTCTTCAGCAAGAGCGTTAGAGACCAGCCACTCTCTCATTTGTTTTTTGCAATCCCATTTTCTTTCCCAATCAAGCCGCTCGGGCGACTTATAACGCTCGTGGCTACCCGAGGTGGAGTGGCCTTGCGGCTGCGTAAGTTCTTCAACATGAAACAAGGCTGGTGTATGTGTATCACGTATATTTTGAATAGCTTCTTCTAATACTTCACACATCCCCGCATAGTCCCAGCCTTTCAGTTTGTAAATATTTATTCCGTTGGTATTTTCTTCTTTTTGTAAACCGGCAAGAGCTGTGGAAATAGAAGATTTTGTGGTTTGAATTTCCCTGGGCACTGATATACCATATCCATCATCCCATACAAATACGGCAAGCGGGACTTGCTGCACCCCAGCTGCGTTAATCGTTTCCCAAAAGTGCCCTTCAGAAGTTGAAGCATCTCCAATAGTACAAAAGCAAACTTCATTTCCATTATTACTTAACTCTTTCATTTCCTTCAGGGAATCTACTTCCCTGAAAATTTTGGAAGCTAAAGCAAGGCCTAATGCCCGCGGCATTTGCCCCGCAGTTGGAGCAATATCAGCAGAGATATTTTTTCTTTCTGCAAGAGGAAGCCAATCTCCATTTTCGTCAACAAATGTTGTAGAAAAATGCGCATTCATCTGGCGCCCGGCACTAAAGGGGTCATTATTGATATCAGTATCTGAATATAATTGTGCAAAAAATTGCTCTATACTCGCCAGCCCCGAAGAAAACATAAATGTCTGATCGCGATAGTAGCCCGCCCTGAAATCGCCGGGAAGAAAAAATTTTGCCATGGCGACCTGGGCCACTTCTTTTCCGCCACCAAAAATTCCAAACTTTGCCTTGCCGGTCAAAACTTCCTTTCTGCCGAGTAAACTAGCTTCACGACTTTCGCACACAGTGCGGTAGTCTCGTAGGACCTCCTGCTTAAAATGATCAAAGGATAACTTTTCCTGAACATCAAAGTCTGTATTTTGAGTAGTATCCATGCGGCAAAAATATTAATAATGACTGATGATTGTTAAAAATGTAATTCCGTCTTCACAATTTGCAACCTTTTACTTCGTTTTATTATCTTTGGAGTCGTTTAATACTTAGCAATGAAAATAATATTTATAATTCTTTGTGGTTTAGCTTTTTCAAATTCCGGAATGGCGCAATCAAATGTCAAAACCACAAAAAAAATTCAAACAGTTGATTCTGCTTCTGTTGTAAACAATCCAACTGTTTCTGCAACACTACCGGCAACGGATGCCAAACCTACAGAAGAAACAATCAGCTTAACAGAAACTGAATTTGATTTTGGTAAAATTCCCCAAGGCAAGCCTGTTACTCATGTTTTTGAATTTAAAAATGTTGGTTCAACTCCCTTTTCACTTGATAATGTTCAGGCCAGTTGCGGCTGTACCACTCCGGACTGGAACAAAGACGTAGTTGCACCTGGTGCTACTTCAAAGATAACCATTGGATACAACGCCCAAAACGAGGGTACATTTACAAAACCGGTTACTATTACTTACAATGGAAACCAAACCAGGCAAATCATCATCAAGGGAGATGTTTGGAAAACTCCGGTAAGTTCTGCACCTGAAAATACAAAAATTAATTCTTTAAAAAACGAACAATAATAAATCTCTCAAATTAAAAAAATGAAAAAAATACTATTCGCAGTTCTCGCTTTGACTTCAACATCTTTATTTGCGCAAAAAAAAGCAGATGACATCTCAAAACTTGATGTTCAAACTTACGACTTAGGTGATGTAAAACAGGGTGTGCCTGCCACAGCTACCTTTGTTGTAACTAACATTGGCACCGACCCTTTATTAATCGAGCAAGCAAGCCCGACTTGCGGATGTACTATTTCTGACTATACTAAATCAGAAATTGCTCCCGGAAAAACAGGCTACATTAAAGCAACTTACAATGCTGCAAACCTTGGCCACATTGATAAAACTTTGACCGTAAAGTTTGCAGGAGCTGATGACGTAAAATCAATAAAGCTTACTGGAGATGTACTTGAGCCTACCGCTTATGATAAAGCAATGGCAGAAAAAGATGGTAAATCAAAAACGGATGCAGCTACAACTACTACTAAAAAAGTAAAGAAGACAACATCTGCTCCTTCTAAATCTTAATCAGAAAATAATTCACAAATGGCCCTGCAATTGCGGGGCTTTTTTTTGTCCGGAATATTTAGCGAAGCGCTTAGCTTATCACCATTAGAATCAAAAAGTCTGCTAATAAATTTTAATTAAGTGAAAAGGGTTTAGTGAAATCAGGTATTTTTTATTTCTACTAATAAATCCTGCAATACTTTCTTAGCATCACCAAAGAGCATGGAGGTTTTAGGTTGAAAAAACAATTCATTTTCTATACCCGCATAACCTGGCTTCATGCTTCTTTTATTTACAATTACAGTCTTGGCTTGCTCTACTTCAAGCACTGGCATTCCATAAATTGGTGAGGAAGGATCGTTTTTAGCGGCGGGATTTACCACGTCATTGGCGCCGAGGATGAGTACAACGTCTGTCGTTTTAAACTCATTGTTCGCATCCTGCATTTCAAGGAGATTTTCATAATTCACATCAGCTTCAGCAAGCAACACATTCATGTGTCCCGGCATGCGGCCAGCTACGGGATGAATGGCGTATTTAACTTCTACTCCTTTTTCATTTAATAATTTTTCGAGTTCGTGACAAGTATGTTGCGCCTGTGCAACAGCCAGTCCGTAACCAGGAACTATCATTACTTTTTTTGCGTAAGCCATCAGCATTGCCGCATCGCTAAGTGATATTTCCTTGTAACTTCCAAACTCACCCGCTTTGCTTTCTGTTCCTTTTGCCGCTCCCCCAAAAGATCCAATCAAAACATTTTTTAGACTCCTGTTCATTGCCCGGCACATAAGAATCGTCAGAAGCGTTCCCGCAGCTCCTACGAGTATGCCTCCCGTTAGCATCGCTTTATTATTATATAAAAATCCACCACATGCAGCAGCCACACCCGTAAAAGAATTAAGTAACGAAATCACTACCGGCATATCTGCACCACCAATCGGCAATACAAAAAATACTCCATACAGTAGTGCCAGAAAAACAGTAATAAAGAAAGGTATGTTAGCAATTTTCACATTTGAATACCAAGTAAAAACGGCCGCGCCTAAAGCCAATGCAAAAACAACAAGATTGAAAATGTGCTGACCTTTAAATGAGAAATCTTTTATTTTTCCATTCAACTTCCCCCAGGCGATAACACTTCCTGCGAAGGAGATACTCCCAATAATAGTCCCTGCAACTATTGTGAGATAATGTCCTGCAGGCGCCACATTATTAAACCAGGCAGAATCCAGCGTCCTGTTTTCGCGGAACAAATAATCAAACTCTACTATTGATATTAAAGCGGCACAGGCGCCGCCCATTCCATTAAAAAAACTTACAAGCTCCGGCATAGCAGTCATCTTAACCTTCTTTGCCGTAAGCGTACCGATGATGCTGCCGATAATAAGCCCGCCAAATATCCATGCGTAGTTGCCTAATTTTTTGCCATCATTATCATAAAGGAAAATAGTGCCTGCAATAGCAATGGCCATACCGCCTGCAGCAATTAAATTGCCCCTTCTTGCCGTAGCAGGATTGGACAGCATTTTTAGCCCTAAAATAAAAGTAACGGAAGCAATAAGATAACAAAGAGATAAGATGCTAATGCTCATTTATGATTGATTCGTTAATTAGCCAAATGGTTAGAAGATTATTGATTTATTTACTTCATATTCTTTTCCCCTTTAGGGATAGGGGTCTTCTTCTTTTTAAACATCTCTAGCATTCTATCTGTCACTACAAAGCCACCGACCACGTTTAATGTCCCAAGGATTACAGCCAGAAATCCTAAAATCAGCGCCATGTAATTATCGCTTTCAGCCTTGCCCATCACTATAATAGCCCCGATAATTACTACGCCATGTATGGCATTAGCGCCACTCATAAGTGGTGTGTGCAGTACACTCGGCACCCTGCCAATAATTTCTATGCCCAAAAAAATCATGAGAATAACTATATAGATCAATTCAACATTCTGATTAATAAAATTTAAAATCGCTTGCATAGAATTTATTCAAAAAATTAAATTAATATTTTTCACAACAATGCTTTTACGCTCTCATTCATTATTTCTCCAT
>JBBPZF010000134.1:0-2656 GCA_038199105.1 Chitinophagales bacterium
GAAAAAGCTTTTGACTACCTGGCAAGCATACACGAAAATAAAAGTATTGTTGACTTCGGTTGCGGAAAGGGTAGGGTATTGGTGGTCGCCGCTTATTATGGATTTAGTAAAATTACCGGGATTGATTTTGCCGAAGCGTTGTGCGTTGCCGCTGAGCAAAATATACAAAAGATAAAAGCTTCCTACCCAACAGTGGAATTTTCCGTCATTTACGATGATGTAATTAATTACAAAATAGCCGCTAATGAAAATGTTTTTTTCTTCTTTAATCCATTTGACGAAATAGTGATGCTGCAGATGGTTAAAAATATTTTGCAGTCCCTCAAAGAGAGCCCCAGGCATGTTACCATAGTTTATCTGAACCCCGTTCATAAAGAAATATTTTTGAGTGCCGGCTTCGAAGAAGAATATTATTTGAAACGATTAGAATATTTAGAGCTTAGTATTTTGTCTAACGAAGATGAATGATAGTAGTGCAGAAAATAAAATGGCCCTGGAAACAGGGCCATATAAAATTTGTTAAGAACAATTATGCTTCCAAAACTATCTTGCTTTTCTCTTTCCCTTCCATCATTTCTACACTACGATTTATAAAATTGGTAAGTTCATTTCCCTTTAACAACCCCTGGGAAAGTAAAGCAAGGTCGGCAAGGTTACGCGTTTGCTTTTCCTGTTTTTCTTTATCCTCTTCTCTTAAAATATTTTTATATACCGGGTGATTACCATTTACGGTTAGCATTACTTCCTCAGGCATTGCACCATAGAAGCTTCCCATGCCACCTCCGCCAGCCTCTGCCATATCTTTCATTCTACGCATAAACTCAGGGCGTGTGGCTACTACCGGTAACGTATCAACGCTAAGGCCTTTCACCTCTACGGTTACATGCAGAGAAGGTGTTTCTATTTTAAATAATTCTTTTAATTTTTCTGTTTCTTCTTTTGATAATACGCTCTCCGTATTTTCATTTTTATCAATCAGGTTTTCTGTAATATCTGCATCCACTCTTACGAATTGTACGTCGTTCCACTTCATCTCCATATTATTAATAAAAGCAGCATCTACAATGGTTTCCAGCTTTACAACTATATAATTTTTTTGTTGCGCGGCCTTAATGAAACTATTTTGTTGTACAGGATCAGTAGTGTATAACATCACCAATTTTCCATCCTTATTTTTTTGTAAAGTTTCAGTGGCAAGCCTGTATTCATCCAGCGTATAGAATTTACTTCCATCGGCGTCTTCAAAAAGGTTGAACTTATTTGCCTTCTCAAGAAATTTATCTTCGGTTATCATTCCATACTTCACAAAAATTCCGAGGCTTTCCCATTTTTCTTCAAAGGCTTTTCTATCATCTTTGAATATTTCCTCGAGCTTATCGGCAACCTTTTTTGTAATGTAAGAATTAATCTTTTTTACATTAGGATCACCCTGTAAATAACTCCGGCTTACATTCAAGGGAATATCGGGGCTATCAATTACTCCATGCAGCAACATAAGAAATTCCGGTACAATGTCTTTCACTTCATCTGTTACAAATACCTGGTTGCTGTATAGTTGAATTTTATCTTTTTGAACTTCGAAGCGTTGCTTTATTTTAGGAAAATATAAAATGCCTGTCAGGTTAAAAGGATAATCAACATTTAGATGTATCCAAAACAAAGGTGCTTCTCCAAAAGGATACAATTCTTTATAAAAATCCTGGTAATTCTGCGGTGTAAGGTCTGCGGGCTTTATAGTCCAGGCGGGATTCGTATTGTTAATTTGCCTGGCGTCAACATTATCTGTTTTCTCGCCCTTATCATCGGCTTCTGCAGTTTCCTTATCTGCAGAATCTTGATCTTCATCTTTATCCTCCGGAGCGTTAGCATCAACAAACATAATCGGTACAGGCAAAAACTTACAAAACTTCTCAAGGATGTGTCTTACTCTTTCGGGCTCCAGGAACTCTTTGCTTTCTTCATTTATATGAAGAATAATATCAGTACCCCGCCCTTCTTTTTCTGTTTCTTCTAAAGTGAATTCAGGACTGCCGTCGCATTCCCATCTTACTGCTTTTGCCTCTTCTCTAAAGCTTTTTGTAATAATTTCAACCCGTTCACTTACCATAAATGAAGAGTAAAAGCCTAATCCAAAATGGCCTATAATATTGGCTTCATTTTTTCCTTTATATTTTTCTAAGAATTCTTCCGCACCACTAAAAGCAACCTGGTTGATATACTTATCTACCTCTTCTTCCGTCATGCCTACGCCTTTATCAGAAATGGCAATCGTCTTTTTTTCTTTATCAACGGTTACAGTTATATCAACATTGCCTATATCGCCCTTTGCTTCACCAATGGAAGATAAGGTCCCTAATTTTTGCGTGGCATCAACAGCATTGCTTACCAGTTCACGAATAAAAATTTCATGATCGCTATAGAGAAATTTCTTAATGATTGGAAAAATATTCTCCGTTTGTACTCTTATACTACCTTTTTGCATTTGTAAGATTTTTTGCACTTTATTTCCAAAAAAAATGCCATAGTCTTTTTGCTGACAACATGGCAATGTCCAATGAAGCGATGTTTAAAAATCGAGTTATGGTCTTTTAAAGGTTTTAATGTCAAAGTGATTTGGACTAAAAAAATGTATTTTTAAACGCACGAGTTAAAAATA
>JBBPZF010000135.1:0-3243 GCA_038199105.1 Chitinophagales bacterium
AAACGTTTTAATAATTATGGTTTTTATACCATCACGCCACGGTACGAAACAAGGCATTTCGGAATATATCTCCCTTACACGGTTTCTCAACGGAATGGCCTTACTGATTATAAACAACATTTGCTGGGCGCCACTTTGCGTATAGGGCCAATGTTTATAGGCAGCAGCAACCTTGGTAGTATGATTTTTAAAAATAATCTGCGGGCTGCTGATGTGCATATAGGCTTTAAAGTTGGTTTTACTTATGGAAAACCCAATAAAAGCAATAAATTTTTAAATACGGTATTTAAAAAGAACCAGGTGGTTGAGGCTACTACGCCTGATGAATCTGGGCAAGCTTATTCAAAAGAAACAAAAAATGTAAGAGAGAAGGACAACTACAACTATCGAAATAAAACAACAACGCAAAACGATAACCAGGGATTAGTATTAGATTACAAAGAAGGAAAAGTTTATACTAATCCCGACGTAAAACAGAATGTCATTATCGTTAATAATTATTTTGGTAATCCCCCGTCCCAAACAGGAAAAGATACTGTAACCGTGCAAAATAGTTTTCCTAAATATTATGCCGATAGTTTAAATGCACAAACGGTGGAAATCGCCCGGCAGCAAAATAAAAAGATGGCAGACAGCATTTCAAAAGTAACCACGGATAGTTTGAAAATGAAAAGAACACAATTAGACAGCCTGATAAAATCCATGCAGCGGTTACAAATGCAAATGGACAGCGCTAACAATACAGGAAATTCATTTAATAACGGGCGTCCTTTTAATAATCCATCTACGAGGGAAAATCTAACGGCAACTAATGACAGTTTACGTAACGCGAATGATAGTTTACAAGGAACTGGTACCTTAATAAACAGGACGAATACAAATAACGAACGTTCAACTGGTATCGTTTCGCCGATGGAAAACATGGACGCTGCTAATGACAGTGTGCGTAATTCGAATGATAGTTTACAAGAAACAGGCGCATCAATAAGTAGGACAAACACCACTCAAAAAGATACTGCCACAGCTTATTTGAACAGTCAAAATGGTACGCCTTCAACTATTAAAAAAAAAGATAATCCAGCAAAAGATTATGTTGTAACCCGAAATAGAACTGATAGAATGTTGAATTCCGGTGAGGGAAATACAACAACAAAAGCTACCAGAATTCAAAAGGCCCAAATGCAGAGTAACACGAAAGATTTACAACGTATGCAGGAGCAGCAAAATGAATTATACCGGCAATATGCGGAGCAATCTCGCAGGCTTGAAAACGATATAAACCGGCTAAACAGCAGGCTTTCAGCAACACGCCAATATGAAGGTCGCACTGTTAACTACGTCCCTACGGCTGTGGGACGCTATAACGATAACGGATATCCTGACAGGCAAGCCGCCCCGCCAACGGTTACATCTTCAACAATGGCTAATGTCGCATCCTCCAACAAAACCGATACGGTTTATGTAAGGGATACAGTAACTAATGTTGTAACAAAGGAACTAAAACCTGATATTGTAAAGGCGAAAGAATTTGTAAAGCAGCCAGGCTTTAACTATACCGAAATGCCGGAAAATATTATTTTATTTGGTGTTGGTAAAGCGGCGGTACAACCTATTTATGATAACCGGCTCAATTTTATAGCCGATGTTCTTGAAAAAAATCCTGAGTTACAGGTTATGGTTACCGGGCATACGGATGCAACCGGCTCAAAAGCCATCAATGAAAAACTATCACTTCAAAGAGCCGAAGCGGTTTCCTATTACCTCATGAATAAAGGTGTATCAAACAAACAGATTACTGTTAAATCTTTATCTTCTGAAAAGCCTGCCGTAATTGGTGGCACCAAAGCAGCCCGTAGTCAAAATAGGAGAGTAGTGCTGAAGTTGACGAAATTCGGGCGCCCCAGAAAATGAAATTAAAATGGCAAATAAAAAACCATTCAATAAAAACAAACAAATCGTTTTTCGATCATGATCCGGTAGGATATCCCTTAACATTCTTCAGCGTTTCAGCATTACCGTTACTCTTCTCTAATTTCGAAATAATGGTAATATCGCCGGTGGTTTCCAGCACTATCACTTCTATTTCATTTAAGTCTGCAATACCACTGGCTCTCGCTTTCATATAAATTTCCTCAATAGTGATTCTTTCCCTTTTCATAGCATCCCCGAGCAGCTCACCCTTATATAGTAATAGCGCTGGTTGTCCGGTCACTATTTTTTTTACCTGCTTTACTCTTACGGATAGCCAGGTAATAATAAACTGCAGAAATATTAAAGTAAAATAAACCAACGCTCCTTCTGCCAGTGCAATATTTTTATTTAACGATACGGTAGCAAGGCAGGAGCCGAGCGCAATAGTTACTAAAAAATCAAAGGCATTCATTTTAGATAAAGTTCTTTTGCCCGATATTCTTATAAAAATAATAAGGGTAACATAAGCAAGAACGGTTAAAATAAAAGCCCGTAAAAGGCTTTGCCAATCGTCGAAAAACATGTTGTGCATAGATCAATTTTTTGTGCTAAAATATTGCCGGAAGCCGGGTGTGTGGTTAGCAAGGGAAAATGCTTTAATCATAAAACCGGTGTCTGTTTCGAAATTAAAATTTATAAGACATGTAACGCATTGCTATGTCTTCACAACGTCACAATAAAGTTGCCAATAATTAAATTATAGAATTGTTTCCATGGAAGATTGTACATTGAATTCCCCCACTGCCGTTGGCGCCTCCTGTAAACAGCAGTAGAAAATAAGGGAATGGCTGATTTTTTTAATCTTTAATATCTATTGAAGATTGTATATTAACCAATCAAATGAAGAACAATGAATGCTGTCAAAATAAATGCTGTAATAATTAAGCAGGAGAATGCTTCGAATTTACGCAGGTTATGGGAAGGTATAAGCCAGGCATTCCGCGAATTTTTAAAAGTGCCAACCCTTATCATTCTCGGTTTTTTAGTACTATGCATATTTTCAAATATTATAGACCACGAAAGATTTGCCGCGCTGAAACCGCTAAGGGATTTTTTAAAAGCTAATATTTTTAATGACCCTAAAGCTACCAGCAACCTGTTAGGCACTATAGCCACCAGCATTATTACTGTAAGCTCTCTTTCGGTTACACTGCTGCTAATAGTGGTGCAGCAAACTGCTTCAACTATGAGTACTGAGGTGTTCGACCAGTTTTTACGCAGCCGCCATAACCAAACTTACTTTGGGTTTTTCATAGGGCTTTCGCTTTATTC